>JAEWDG010000273.1 GCA_023390215.1 Bacteroidota bacterium
CTTATCCCACCATGAAAGTGATTATGTTCACTAACCTGGCAGATGATAATTATGAGAAAGTTGCCCGGCAGTTCGGTGCGATACATTTTCTCGATAAATCCCGCGATTTTGATAAGATACCGGGACTTCTTGCCAAACTTTAATGCTGCATCTACCGCAATCGCGTGAAACACATCGACTATGAATAACCTGATAGTGCAGGCATAATGAATAACACCGGACCCGTTTAACCTCTGACCCCTGAAACCAGCTGTAAAGCAATAATTATAGCCGGAGACCCTGCATCGCTAACCGCCTGGTCTCCGGCTTTGTTATTAAGCGTAAATGCGATCAATCGATGACCTGTATTTTTCCATGATCACTTTTCTCTTTAAACTGAGCTTGGGCGTCATTTCACCCGTATCGATACTCCATTCTTCCGGTAACAGTTCGAATTTTTTTATTTGCTCCACATGATTGAAAAAATTGTTGAAGGATTCGATCACCGATTTATATAATTGAAGTACCTGCGGATGATGTAATATATCTACCGTCGTGGTGAAGGGTATGTTCTTTTGCTTCAACCATTCCTTCAGATTTTGCATGGAGGGAACAATTAACGCGCCCACAAATTTCTGATCCGCGCCAACCACCATGATCTGTTCAATAAATGGCGATTCCTTTATTTTGTTTTCAATAGCCTGCGGTGCCACATATTTTCCGCCGCTGGTTTTGAACAATTCTTTTTTCCGGTCGGTAATGCGAAGAAATTTCCCGTCTTCCATTTGGCCAATATCTCCTGTGTGTAGCCATCCATCGATCACGGTTTCAGCAGTTAATTCGGGCCGGCGGTAATATCCCAGCATCACGCTGGGTCCTTTTACACATATTTCACCATCCTCCTCAAAACGAAATTCCTGACCGAGGATGGGAGGGCCTACCGTTCCGATCTTCATTCCACCTTTAAGCCTCGAGTTTACGCTGATCACCGGACTGTTCTCTGTGGGACCATATCCTTCGTAGATCGGTACTTTCGCTGCATTAAAAATTCTAAGCAGTTTTACCTGGCATGCCGCACCGCCTGTGATGATTGTATTTACATTCCCCCCCAGCGCTTCTCTCCATTTGCTGAAAACAAGTTTGTTCGCGATAGCCAGTTGCATATCATACCAGGCACCGTTCGGTTTCAGGTTGTCGTATTTTTCTGCAAGTGAAACAGACCAGTAAAAAAGTTTTTTCTTAATACCTCTGAGCTCAGCACCTTTCTGCATGATCTTTTCATAAACTTTTTCCAGCAGGCGCGGCACCGTGGTAAAAAGATTCGGTTTCACCTCTTTCAGATTTTCACCAATGGTATCGAGGTTTTCCGCATAATAGATAGAGATGCCGGAAAATATATAGATATAGGAAACCATTCTTTCGAAAATATGGTTGAGGGGAAGAAAGCTCAGGGCCCTCCCCTGAAGATCATCGTCGAATGGAAATGATTTTTTTGAATTGATCACATTCGACACCAGGTTACGGTGACTGAGCATCACACCTTTGGGTGTTCCTGTTGTTCCGGATGTATAAATGATCGTTGCACAATGTTCAGCCCTGATCTTCGATTTCCAGTTTTCAACTTCCTGTTGTTTTTTTATGTCGGGCTGCGTTAAAAGTGTATTCCAGTTCGTTGCGCCTTTTAACTCATCGAAACAAAATATTCCTTTCAGGTCATCACAGTAAGGCCGGATGCTGTCCACCTTTTCCAATATATCCTGACCGCTGATAAAAACATATTGAATGGATGCTTCCTTAAAAATGAATTCAAGTTCTTTTACATTGGTCGTGGGGTAGATGGGGCAGAGGGCAATTCCAATTTGCTGACATGCGAGGTCGAGCATCAGCCATTCGGGCCGGTTACGTGAAATGATCGCGATCTTATCCTGCCGCTCGATATCCATGTCATTCCCGCTTAGGCCAAGATCCAGTAACGACGCACTGAGTTTATTTACCGTTTCGGCAACCTTGATGGTGCTGTATTTTTTCCATCCGCCGTTTATTTTCGCGGCCAACATATCTTCCTTTGAAAAGCGTTGAACCGCCTCATAAAGGAAATCGAAAATTCTTGAATCAAAATTCATAGTTAGTTATCCGCTTATGGCGTAGGCTTATTCTTCAGTTTATCATATTCTTTTTGCTCCAGGTCTTCCTTACTTCCACCATAAGCGTTTAAGTATTGAAATGCGAGACCAATACCCCAACCTAACATAGGCCATAGGGGCCAGGGGAAGCCACCTTCGTTATGATCGGATGTAAACCACCAGATAGCCCATAAAAATCCATTAATGATAAAATATGCAGCAAGGCTTCTCTGAAAAGCAGCTCTTCTTTTCGCAAGCTTCCAGAGTTGATTATCTCTTTGCTCGTTCATGCTAAATGATTTGGATGAAATACTCCTTTGAAGTTAGTGATAATCGCCCGAAAAATTTTAGTGATAATATTCCCCTGAAGGAACCTTGAATACCATGGAGCGCTGAAGATTGGTAAAAGCATTGTATTCCAGGGAATGGATATTGACCCAGTTTTGAAAACCGGTCAGGCTCTCTGCGGAACCAAATATCCATTGATTGTATGCATCAAATAATCCTTCTCTTAACAACATCTGCTGGTATTCAAACAGCCTGAACTTCGGCCTTGAATTTTCATTGAACCAGTCGAGAATAAATCGCGTTCTGATCATGGTAAGTGATTCTGCATTTATACCGTTGGATGCCACCGCAGTTTGCCTGTTCATCGATTGCAGCCAGGCTCTTGCAAAACTGTTTTTATCCTTATTTGCTTTTTCCAGATCGATCGCTGTAAACACTTTTTTATAGCCGTCCAGCAACATCATTTTTGTTTGTGGTGCCCGGGAACCCATCGGATCCATATTGAGATAAATTTCCGCGTACAACAGTCCCCAAACCAGGTCACCTGTCACGAAATAATATCGCGCGGCGTTATAATAATTTTTCGGAAAATTAGGATCGGCCTCAATTCCTTCTTCCCAGTATTTTATGGATTCAGCCTCCGCCTGTGAGTTGGCGAGTTCGCCCATTTCATTAAAAAGCAGTCCGCTTTTGGGAAATTTTTTCAGTCCTTTTTTATAGGTTTTTTCCGCTTCTTTGGGTTGGTTCAAAGCCTTATACACATTTCCAGCAATTTGAAAACTCTGATCATCTGCATCCGCTCTTTCCACGAGAGGCTTTATGGTTTCAAGCGCTTTTTGATAGTCTTTTGAAAAAAAATGACTGAGTGCTAGGTCTTTGATCAGGTCGCTGTTGGTTGGCTCTAACTGAATGGCCCGGTTTAATACAAGAATGGAATTCGCAAAATCACCCTGACGCATAAAGGTCCTGGCCGTTTCATGTAACTGTGCGGCATCCGGTGTTTGAGCCTTTGTAAATAAGAAAGATAACGCGAGGGTAAGCGCCAGTCCGAATTTCTTCATGCGGGGTAAAGATATAACAAAGCTTCGCATCAGGAAATCCCCGGCCCCGGGATGCATCTTAACTGATCAGGTGCGTCAGTAAGCCGTCTCTGAGTTTAGGCTCGAACCAGGTGCTTTTTGGTGGCATAACCTCACCACTGTCGGCAACAGCAAACAACTCTTCAATGCTTACCGGGTGTAAACTGAAAGAAAGTTTCATTTCTCCGTCATCCACCCTTTTCTCCAGTTCCTGCAAACCTCGTATGCCGCCCACAAAATCGATCCGTTTATCGGTTCGCTGATCTTTGATTCCCAGAATGGGCTCAAGAATATTTTCCTGCAGAATGCTCACATCCAGGATCCCGATCGGATCAGATTTCCAGGTTCCCGGTTTGCTGTTTAGTTTATACCAAACTCCTGAGATATACAATCCGAACTCATGGGGAGATGCTGGTTTTACAGCTTCTTTTGCCTTTGTTACTTCGAATTTCTCAGAGAGCTGTGAAAAAAATGCTTCTTCCGTTAAGCCGTTCAAATCAGTTATAACGCGATTGTAATCGAGTATAGCCAGTTGGTTGGAAGGAAATAAAGTAGTAAGAAAATAATTTGATGCTTCTGTTTCCAGGCCTGCCTGGGCTTTAACTTTTGCAGCTGAGGCCGCACGGTGATGACCATCGGCTATATATGAATGAGGCACATATTTGTGGAATGCCGCGGTGATCTGGCTGATCACTTTATCATCATTAACAATCCATACACTATGCTGAATCTGATCATCGGCAACAAAATCGTATTGGGGATTTTTGGTGGATGTCCAGTTATTGATCAGCGCGTCTATTTCATCTACATTTTTATACGCCAGAAAAACATTTCCTGTTTGCGCGCCCGTGATGCGTATATGATTGATGCGATCCTGTTCTTTTTCCGGGCGGGTGAATTCATGTTTCTTAATCAGCCCGTTTTCATAATCAGCGATTGAACTGCCACAGACCAGTCCGGTTTGACTTCTGCCATTCATGATAAGCCGATAGATATAATAACAGGGCTTGCTTTCACGAAACAGTACATTTCTGCTGATAAACGCGTTCAGGTTATCTTTTGCTTTCTCATAAACCGCGTCGCTGTGAATGTCGGTAGATTCAGGAAGATCGATTTCACTTTTTGTGATATGCAAAAACGAATTGGGATTTCCCTGCGCTTCAATTTTTGCTTCCTTACTGTTTAATACATCGTATGGCCGCGAAGCAACGCCTTTTGCGAACTGCGCTTCCGGTCTCAAAGCCTTGAATGGAGTAATAGTAATCATGTGTGTTCCTGCCGGCGAAAATAAGATTTGCCGCTGAGGCTTAAATTTTTATGATTGCAATTTATTTATTAGCATGAGCTGATTCAAAATCCTTCATACAATCAACCAGCAATTCCACACTTTCAACGGGGAGTGCGTTGTACATGGAGGCACGAAAACCCCCAACAGAACGATGGCCCTTGATACCCACAATGTTATTCGCTTTTGCATAGGCAAGGAACTGTGTTTCCAGTTGCGCATTTTCCATCACAAAACATGCATTCATCGTACTGCGGTCTTCCGGAACAACGGTACCACTGAATAAGCTGTTTCTGTCTATTTCCCGGTAGATTAATTCTGCTTTTTC
This sequence comes from Bacteroidota bacterium, assembly GCA_023390215.1. Lineage (GTDB taxonomy): Bacteria > Bacteroidota > Bacteroidia > Chitinophagales > Chitinophagaceae > Ferruginibacter. The sequence continues at coordinate 5,083 of JAEWDG010000273.1, forward strand.
CGCATTGCGCTTTTCCATCTCTTCGATTCCTCCCTCTTCTTTGAGCCACTTCAGTGTAAGCAGGCATACGTATACGGCAAAAACCGGTGGGGTGTTCAGCATGCTTTTTTCCTGGATATGATTGCGATAATCCATAATGGTAGGTATCGCCCGTTTTATTTTACCCAGGATGTTTTTATTTACGATGACGAGGTTAACTCCCGCAGGTCCCAGATTTTTTTGAGCTCCCGCATAGATCAGCCCAAAATCATTAAAATTCATTTGCCTGCTGAAAATATCCGAACTCATATCCGCAACCATGATATTACTTGTACGGGGGATCGATTTCCATTGCGTTCCGTAGATCGTATTGTTTGTGGTAATGTGCAGGTATTTTGCATCATTAGGCACGGCAAAATCTTTCGGGATATAAGTATAGTTGCGGTCCTTTGAGGAACAAACCACTTCCACTTTTCCAAACAGCTTTGCTTCCTTAATCGCTTTGGCCGCCCAAACCCCGGTATCTGTAAAGGCAGCTACATCTTTGCTGTCGAGCAGGTTCATGGGCACCTGCATGAATTGCGTGGATGCGCCACCGTGAAGAAACAACACTTCATGATCATCATCGAGATCCATCAGCACGCGCACCAGGCTCCGCGCTTCTTCCATCACCTCCGTAAATTCCGGCGTACGGTGACCAAACTCCAGTATGGAAAGTCCGGTATTATTAAAATTAAGTATCGCTGCTGAGGCTTCACGGAATACCGGTGGAGGAAGAACAGAAGGGCCCGCGTTAAAATTGTGAAGGGGTTTGATTTCGGTTTCCATTGCAC
>JAEWDG010000302.1 GCA_023390215.1 Bacteroidota bacterium
GGTTGGTTTCTGTGCGGGTATTTTTTTCTTTAATAATTCGCTTCCCACAGGTTTTATTCCTAATGAAGATCAGGGCATGTTTTATGCGATCGTGCAAACGCCTCCCGGTTCCACTTTGGAAAGAACAGATGCAGTTGTGCGGCAACTTCAGGAAATCGCAGGAAAGATGGAAGACGTAAAATCGGTTTCTTCACTTGCGGGTTTCGAGATCCTTTCTGAAGGCACAGCAGCAAATTCAGGCACCTGCTTGATCAATTTGAAAGATTGGAATGACAGGAAACATTCGGTTCAGCAGGTGATTGACGAGTTTGAGACCAAAGCAAAAAATATCCAGGGGGCAACAATAGAATTCTTTGCGCCCCCTGCGGTTCCGGGTTACGGCGCAGCAGGCGGGTTTGAACTCAGGTTATTGGATAAGGCGGGCTCTGGTGATTATAAAAGAATGGAAGCAGTGAGTAATGATTTTGTTCGTGAACTGAACAAACGTCCGGAACTCAGCTCTGTTTTTTCTTTTTACAGCGCCAGCTTTCCTCAATATATGCTGAATATCGACAATGATGTTGCGCAGCAGAAAGGTGTAACGATCGATAACGCCATGAATACACTTTCCACGCTTGTAGGCAGTAACTATGAAACCAACTTTATTCGCTATGACAGGCAATACAAAGTGATGGTTCAGGCGCTTCCGCAATACCGGGCCCTGCCTGAAGATATTCTCAAGCTCTATGTTAAAAATGATAAAGGAGAAATGGTACCCTTCTCATCATTCATGCACATGGAAAAAGTGTATGGCCTTTCAGAAATTACGCGGCATAACATGTATAATTCGTCTGAGATCAGTGGGTCTGCCGCACCGGGTTATAGTAGCGGCGCTGCCATTGAAGCGATAAACGACGTAGCCAGAAAATCATTACCACGAGGCTTTGGAATCGACTGGGCGGGTATTTCAAAAGATGAAGTGGCCAAAGGCAATCAGGCTATCTATGTGTTCCTTATCTGCCTGGCTTTCGTATATCTTTTACTCGCTGCACAGTATGAAAGCTTTGTCTTGCCGTTTCCTGTATTGCTTTCCCTGCCTGCAGGAATTTTTGGCGCATTCCTTTTTCTCAAATTATTTGGGCTTGAGAACAATGTGTATGCTCAGGTGGCAATGGTTATGCTAATCGGCCTTCTGGGTAAGAATGCTGTGTTGATTGTAGAATTCGCTGTGCAAAAACATAAATCAGGCAGTTCTGTATTTAAGGCCGCGGTTGAAGGAGCTGCCGTTAGACTGAGACCAATTCTGATGACCTCGTTCGCGTTTATCGCCGGCCTTGTTCCCCTTGTGTTGGCTACCGGTCCCGGAAAAATCGGCAACCGTACCATTGGGTCCGCAGCAGCCGGAGGTATGTTGATAGGCACCCTCTTCGGCGTGATCCTGATACCGGGATTATATTACCTGTTCGCTAATGTAGCTGAACGAAATCCTATCGTGGACGAGCAATCTGAAAATCCATTAACTGAAGAAATCGATTCAAATCATGAACCTGTATAGAAATATGGTATTGGCACTGGTATCAGCAGCTTTATTCAATTGTTGCAAAACGCCGGCGCTGGTTAAAGCTCCTGAGATACAAAAGATTCCGGAAACCTACGGAGCAACTGCAGATACTACAAAGGTTGGAATTATAAACTGGAAGTTATTTTTTGATGATCCCTTCCTTATAAAATTGATCGACACGGCCTTAAACCGTAATCAGGAGCTGGGGATAACGCTGCAGGAAATTGAGATCGCCAGAAATGAAGTGCGGATGAGGAAAGGAAGACTTTTACCATCTGCTGAAACAGGAGCAAGCCTGGGTATGGAAAAAGTGGGTTTATATACAAGCCAGGGTGCCGGCGACGCATCAACAGATATTACACCCGGAAAAGAAGTCCCCGAATGGTTACCCGACTACCGGTTAGGGATAATCGCGCACTGGGAAGCAGATATCTGGAAGAAACTGCGCAATGCCAAACAGGCTGCCCTGGACCGGTATCTCTCCACTGTTGAAGGCCGGAAATTCGTGATTACCAGTCTCATCGCTGAGATCGCATCGGGTTATTATGAACTCAGGGCGCTGGATAACCAGTTAAAGATCATAACCCAGAACATCGGTATCCAGCAGCATGCATTGGATGTGGTAAGGGTTCAGAAACAGGCAGCGTCAGCCACGGAACTTGCAGTGAAAAAATTTGAGGCAGAAGTTTTGAATTCGCGAACATTAGAATACTCAGTGAGGCAGCAGATCAAGCAGACAGAAAATGAGATCAGCCTTCTTACCGGGAAATATCCTGGCACTATTGAAAGAGATACAACTAGTTTTATTGTTTCGAATCCAAAACAGATACAGGCAGGCATTCCTTCCGCATTACTCGAAAACAGACCTGATATTCGGCAGGCTGAATTGGAACTCGCAGCATCAAAACTCGATCTCCAGGTTGCGCGGGCAGAGTTTTTCCCTTCGCTGAATATCACAGCAGGAGTGGGTTTGCAGGCTTTCAATCCAACCTACCTAGTGAAGTTGCCGGAGTCTGTTCTTTTTTCACTGGCTGCAGATCTTGCAGGTCCGTTAATCAATAAAACAGCAATCAAAGCAGAATATGCCAATGCAAATGCAAGACAGATACAGGCAGTGTTCAATTACGAACGGGCTGTACTAAACGGGTTTATAGAAGTTTCTACTGAAATGTCGAATCTTTCCAAATTGACTCAGGCATACGAGTTGAAGAAAAATCAGGTGGATACTTTGGCTGCCTCTGTTGAAATAGCCAACGAACTGTTCCGTTCTGCGAGGGCAGATTATCTCGAAGTACTGCTAACGCAACGGGATGCACTGGACGCGCGCATGGAAATGCTGGAAACGAAGCTTAGCCAGTTTAAGGCTGTGATAGCATTGTACCGCTCTCTCGGCGGCGGATGGCAATAAAGATGTGTTCTGGTTGGGGTTGGTGTTCTTTGTTCGTAATATCTTTACGTCTAAACGAATGCCAGCCCTTTTTCGATATGAAATTCCCACAGCCTCTTATATTTTTTATCATTGCTATACTGTTCATTTTGATTTCGATAATTCCCGGCAATAACAATACCGTGGATGTTCATTTCACCAACAGATTGTATGTAATGCCGGCCAGCTTAGTTGAAAGACAATTGGCATTGGGCTTTATTATCCTCGGCGCGTTTTGCTATTTTATCTATAAACTGCCGGTTTCAAAAGCAATTGCATGGATTCATCTGTTACTCACGGTAACGGGGCTTACTATTTTTCTTTACAGCAGTTTTTTTTATGGCGGTTCGGGTAAAACCGGTGATGTTCTGGAGTATAACCGGGGTATGCAGATGATGTCGGGGAAAAGTCAAAAAATTTTATTCATTGCGGCCTCCGGCTTTGTGCTCATGATCCTGGCCCAGGTAATTCTTTTTATCAATTTGATGTTTGGATTGCTCAGGCAGTTCAATCGCAATTAAAGCTGTTAATAAGAAAGCTTATGACAAACTATTTTTGCAGTTTAAGTAAAACGCTGTACGCTCCGCTGTAGGCATGTTCAGCCATTTGCGATGAACCAACAATGATCATGATATTCCCACTTTGATGGATATCGAACCTGAAATCTTTTCCAAAAGGTCCTTCTGTCTTTCCGTTCAGATCAATAACCTGGTTGAAGCGCAGGTTAGATTTTTCCGATGGAGAAATAATTATGCCTGTCAACCGTCCGGGTTTTTCAATTTTGACGTGTATGGTATCCTGAACCAGGATCGAGTCTATTTCCCGTTTTACCGTAAAACTATCGCCTGTTGTGATGGGATAGATCTTATATGAAGGAATATTGTGTCTGTTATAGGCCGGATTGTTCTCTTTCGTAGGTGCCGGAACAGTATCATCGCTTATAAGCGCAACTTCTTTGCTGCTTTCTGTATTGTTACAGGAAGAGAAAGTAACGAGGAACAGCATGAACGCCTGCAGGGAGATACACAATTTCATGTTAGAATGCATTATCAACACAATGGCAAAATTAATGCTCTTCCACTTTTTAAGCTATAATCATTCCGTTCATCAAATTGTTGCACGTGGTCCATCTTATTTCCATAGCTTAATAAAAAATCGGGCTATGAAATTTTTATGCTTTTTTTTAACGATACAGCTATTAACATATTCTAACGGTCAATCACAGCAACTTCCCTGTTCCGATTCGGTATTCCGGTCATTGGACTTTTGGGTTGGTGAGTGGGATGTATATGATAAAAAAGGCGACAAGGCAGGAGACAGTAAGGTGACGGTTATCCTCGACAGTTGCGTGATCCTGGAGGAATGGAGCACGCTTAAGCCGCAGAAAAACTTTTACTACAAAGGAAAGAGCTTTAATCTATATAATGGCGCCAGCCACCAGTG
>JAEWDG010000328.1 GCA_023390215.1 Bacteroidota bacterium
GGTATATGCCTGGGAGGTTGCAGAAGAGGCTTATCAATTTCTGGATAATCATCCTGTAAAACCCGTTAGTTATTATCGCGTGTCTTTCAAACCGCAGAATGAAATGGTCGCATATAGCGAAATCCGGTTTGTTCAGTTTGAAATGGACGACCTGGTTCACGTTTATCCTAATCCTGCTTCCGGCCTGGTAAACATTTCATTTGAATCACCTGTAAATGAAAGGTCGGCGTTGAAAATTTTTGATAACACCGGGCGTTTATGCCTTACCGTTTCCATAGATGTCCGCAGGGGATGGAATACCGTTCCGCTGCAAACAACAAACCTTCCCAATGGCAGTTACCAGATTTATATTGATAATGGCATAAGAAGAAGGAACAGCACTTTAATTGTACGGCATTAATTCTGCCCCTCCACGGAGGGGCTTTTCTTTAGCTTTGCCTAATGTACCAATTGAAGAAATCGCTGGGTCAGCATTTTTTGAAAGACGGGCAAATCGTGGAGAAAATCGTAGCTGCCCTTGGTGAGCATGATTTTGATCAACTGCTGGAGGTGGGGCCTGGCGGTGGCGCCCTTACCAAATATTTACTGAAACTCAGCGGCATTCGTTTCAAAGCCGTGGAGCTGGATGAAGAAAAAGTAAACTATCTGCGCAAAACTTTTAGCAGCTATTCGCCCAATATCATTCACAGGAACTTCCTGGATATAGAACCTCCCTTTGAAGGATCGTTTACCGTTATCGGTAATTTTCCATACAATATATCTACGCAGATCCTATTTAAACTGCTTGAATGGAAAGATCAGGTTCCCGTGATTATTGGAATGTTTCAGAAAGAAGTGGCCGAACGGGCCTCAGCTTCACCCGGTTCAAAAAGTTTTGGTGTTTTGAGCGCCCTGGTGCAGCCTTTTTACCGGATTGAATATCTTTTTGATGTTCCGCCGCAGGCTTTTAATCCTCCACCGAAAGTTATGAGTGGAGTGATCAGGCTTACCCGTAATACAGAATCGCTCAATGTCCGGTCAATAAAAGCGTACACAATGCTGGTGAAAACTGCTTTTAACCAGCGCAGAAAAACCCTTCGAAATGCAGTACGCGGTTTATTTGATCCGGAGGTTTTGAAAGAGCCGGTTTTTGACAAGCGGGCCGAAGCCCTGGGCATACAGGACTTCGCGGAATTAACTTTTAAAATGAGATAAACTGCTATGAGAATTTTCTTCGCCGCTGCGCTGTTAATTATGATCGCTTCCTGCGATACACCCCGTTATGCTTACAGCCCCACAGCCCACAATATCCCTTCGTTTAAAAAACAAGGCGACACAAAATTAAGTGCCAGCTTCTCCAGCAATTTTGATATAAATCAAAGCGAAGATTCTTACCAGCGAAACAGGGCAAACGGATACGACCTGCAGGCGGCCGTAGCTGCAACCGATCACCTTGCAATTCAAGGCAGTTACTATTCGCGCACCGAACGCAACTATGATTCTTACGGGACGTATTTCGACAGTTCCACCATAAACGTAAAGCGTAATATGTGGGAAGCCGGTGTGGGATATTATACTGCCATAGACAGAAAAAACAACAACAGTTTCGCACTGTACGGTGGTGTTGGATTTGGAACTATGAAATTGCATGACAAAGGAGTGGATAACAGCAGCTATGTTCCGTATGCACGTTTCTATAATGCAGACCTTTTTAAATGGTACCTGGAACCTTCTTTGACTTTCAGAAAAGGTTCAGTCTTCACTTTTAGTGTGGCAACCCGGTTATCCGGCATAAAGTTTAAGAATATTCTCACCGATTATTCTTTTGATGAAAAAAGAACCCTGGACCTGGATAGCCTTAACCGTTTCACCTGGTATTTTTTTGAGCCTTGCATTGTGAATTCTTTTGGATTCAATAAACTGCCTGGTTTCAGGATCGAATACCAGTTTGGACTGAGTTTGTTGCTTTCCGGAGAGAATGCGTTCAGGTATCGTCCCTTTAATTTTTCGATCGGCCTGCTCTTCGATATTCCTAAACTAATCAGGAATGGCGCGGAAGGGTCTGAAAGTTCAGGTGATAGAGCGAGCCTTTACCGACCGGCCGGCTGGTAAGCATTAAAATAGTATCGTAAATTCGCAACCGATGTAAGCGCCCCCGCTATTGAGGGCATTTGCATCGGTTTTTTCATTCAATGTTTGCTATATGAGCTTCTCTCTAAAACAGAAGGTTAGAATTGTAACGGCGGCAGCTTTATTTGATGGGCATGATGCTGCTATAAATATCATGCGCCGCATACTGCAGAGTAAAGGTGCGGAGATCATTCACCTGGGGCATAACCGTAGTGTAGCTGAAATTGTTGAATGCGCTATCGAAGAAGATGTGCAGGGCATAGCGATTACCAGCTACCAGGGCGGGCATGTGGAATTTTTTAAATACATGAAAGACCTTCTGGATGAAAACGGTTGCGGACATATTAAAATATTCGGAGGAGGCGGAGGAACGATCCTGCCTTCGGAAATCGAGGAACTGCATGCGTATGGTATCACCAGGATTTACAGCCCTGATGATGGCCGCCGGATGGGTTTGGAGGGAATGATCGAAGATTTATTATTGTCCTGCGATTTTAAATTGAATGGAAATTTTCCCATTAATGGTGAATTATAACTTCCCGAATCTTACGATATACGAAAGATCGCGCGTGAAATTTCCAATGCGGAAAATGGCTTGAAACCTGAGCTCACGAACACAGGAAAGAAGATCCCCGTTCTTGGAATTACAGGAACAGGCGGTGCAGGTAAAAGCAGCGTGACGGACGAACTGGTAAGGCGTTTTTTAAATCAGTTCACCGATAAATCCATAGCAGTTATTTCCGTAGACCCCAGCAAAAAGAAATCCGGCGGCGCTCTGCTCGGCGACCGTATCCGCATGAATGCGATATCTTCTCCACGCGCCTATATGCGCAGTTTAGCAACACGTGAGAATGACACTGCATTAAGCAAACATGTTCAGGATGCCATTGATATCTGTAAACATGCAGGCTATGATTTCATTATTCTGGAAAGCGCGGGTGTAGGACAGAGTGATGCATCTATTCTTGAATATTGTGATGTAAGTATGTATGTGATGACACCGGAATACGGTGCACCTTCGCAACTTGAAAAAATCAACATGCTCGATTATGCCGACCTGGTTTGCGTAAACAAGTCAGATAAAGCAGGAGCAATGGATGCTTTATTGGATGTGCGTAAGCAATACAAAAGAAACCACCAGTTGTGGAATGCCAAGGACGACGAAATCCCGGTAGTGGCAACAGTTGCAGCGCAATTCAATGATACGGGTGTAAATACCCTCTTCGATAAACTGGTACATACCATCGAATCTAAAACCGGAATTAAGTTTTCCGATGCCCGGGTATCCGTATCTGTTAGTCAGCAACAGGAAAAAGCGCCGATTATTCCTTCCAGAAGAGTAAGATACCTGGCTGAAATCGCAGAAACAATTCAGCATTATGATCAGCATGTTGCCGAACAGGCTGCCATAGCTTCACAGCTTTATCAATTAAAAGGATCAGTAAAGATTGTTGGTACAGAAAACAGTTCTTCGTTAACGCATCATATCAGTTTACTGGAACATAAACTCCATCCCGATGCAAAAAAATTAATTGATAGCTGGCCCGATATACAGAAGCAATACAATGCGGAGTTCTATGAGTTTAAAGTTCGCGATAAGATCATTCGTCAGCCGCTCACAACAACCAGCCTTTCCGGTAGCCGTATTCCCAAGGTTTCGCTGCCGAAATACAGCGACTGGGGAGATCTGCTGAAATGGCGTATGCAGGAGAATCTCCCGGGAGAATACCCCTACACAGCAGGCGTATTCCCACTCAAACGTGTGGGAGAAGATCCTACCCGTATGTTTGCCGGCGAAGGCGGCCCGGAAAGAACAAATAAAAGGTTCCATTATGTAAGTCTTGGGCAACCGGCAAAACGCCTCAGTACTGCATTCGACAGCGTTACGTTGTACGGAGAAGATCCTGATTATCGTCCGGATATTTATGGTA
>JAEWDG010000337.1 GCA_023390215.1 Bacteroidota bacterium
TCTCTGCAAAGACTTCAGGGATGCGACCGATTTCGGGAAAGAAATCATACCTAATTCGATCAATAACCATAAAGTAGTAAGTTACCAGTACGATGGTTACTGGACGGATATTGGAAATATTCATTCTTTTTTTGAAGCCAACCTCGCGCTTACCCTGGATATCCCGCCATTTAATTTATTCGATAATAACAAGATGGTGTATTCCCGCGCGAGGATGCTTCCTCCATCGAAGGTCAGTGGAACCACGCTTACACAAACCATTATGGCGGAAGGCTGTATCATTCACGCTGCGAGCATCGTAAACAGCGTGATCGGAATCCGCAGCAGGATTGGCCTGGGCACGCATATCACGAGCTGTTATATCATGGGGAATGATTTCTATGAAACCATTGTGGAGATCGCCTACAACAAAGAAAAAGGAATACCACGGGTAGGCATAGGCGATTATTGTAACCTTACCAATGTTATCGTAGATAAAGATTGCAGGGTAGGAGATAATGTGAATATCAAGGGAGGCCCGGAATTACCGGATTTTGATCACAGCCTTTACGCGGTAAAAGACGGCATCGTAGTGATCAAAAAAGGTTCGATCATACCGGATGGATTTTCCGTAGGTTTTTAATGTTATAACAAGGTTCCCCAATACAATTGATTCATCCATGATTGTGAATCGGGATCATCGCTGTTTACCCAGTCTTTTGTCCTTTCTTTCAAATCTGCGCCAAGCGCCTTCAGGGTTTGAAATTTTTTCGCGGATGGAGGTTTGATGGTTGAGGCATTTCCGCCGTTAACCGTTACCTTTGTTGCGATCCATGATGCGTACAAACGTGGGATCGTCATGCCCAGGATCAGTCCTGGCAACCCGGAAATTGAACAGGGGCCACCGGATATGTTTATTTCATCTGTATAGAATGCGAACACATACACACTGTCCATGATGATGCCAACAGCTTTTCTGCAGTTATACCCGGCTATGATCCTGTTCTCATTGGTGAGTTTCCAGTCGATATGCCGCAGCGAATCCTGAACATAAAAATTAGATCCGAACACAGATTTAACCATACTGAAGCTGCTGTTATTATGGTCGAAATACCAGGTATTCTCTTCATCACTTTTGCGGAACCATTCAGGCACCATCGGCTTTCCCCAATGGTCGAATTTATAGATGCTCCTGTTATTGTCAAAAGTGTAATTGAAATAGCCGGTTTTAAATTGCGGCATGGCTTCTCTCATTGCATCCGCCCACATGCCGGAGCCCATGGTTTTCTGGACATTGGTTTTTACTTCATATTCCACTACAGCTTTTTCAACAAAAAGATTCTGTGCATTCGAAGCCAGTGAGAACAACAGAACACTATATCCGAGTATGAGAAATTTTTTCATATAAGTTTATTGAGCAGGCGCTGGCGCCGGTTTTGATCCTTTGTTTTTAAAATCCCAGGAGAAGCCCACCATCCAGTAGCGACGTAGTCGATCATTCCGGGTTTCTGAATATGTATTGCTGTAGAAATACCTGTCGATACCATAATTCTGATTTAATATATCGCGCATCATTACAAATACTGTAAACTCATTATCATGAAAGGTGCGCTGGGCACGGGCGTTCAGAATATGATTGGTGAGATCTGTTTGCGACTGCGGCGTTTTTTCACGCGCATAAAAAGCATAGTCTGATTGTAAAGACCAAACTTTTTTGTAATACACAGTAGCTTCTGCTCTCAGCGTGTTTGTATAAAAAGTGATGGGTTTCGTAACCTGAGTGGTCTTGCTGCTGTTGTAATTGAAATCATTTCCCAGCGACAGGTCATATTTCTTGTCTTTAGATTTCCAGAACGATAATGAAAAACCGGTGTTCAGGTTATCAACTTTTGTATTCACATTATTGATCACGTCGATCGATCTTGAAAAATTAAAGCTGGGATTAACATTAAATCGCAGGTCGAGTTTTTTGATCTTGGTTCCTATACCTCCCCATAGGCCTGCGTTATAGTTTCCATTGGTATTGATTGGCCGCGTAACCGTTTTTGCTGAATCCAGATACACCACGCGGTTATTAGTAATGGCGTTGCTCGTTTGTGTGAAATTCAGAGAAATGTAGGACCACATATCCTTCAGGAAATTATAGCTGTTATGTCCGATATTGAAACTATTGGTGAATGAAGGTTTGAGATTGGGGTTACCAATATATTGATTAAAATAATCTTCATTATTCCGTAAAGGTTGCAACTGATAGATCGTGGGCTGGGTAGTATTACCATTGTACTGGAAGCGAAAGCTATGATTCGCTTTATAAGTATAATTAAAGGTTGCCGCAGGAAAGAAATTCGTATAATTACGCAGGTACGCACGGTTGAGGCTTTTATCCTGAAGATTGAAATTTGTAAGACCGATGCTTCCACCGAAATTAAATTTCACTTTTTTGCCGGTGTAATTGAGTTTGGCCCCCGGCCTGTGAACGGTTATGCGCTGATCAAAATCGTTTGTAAGCGAATCCAGTATCTGATCATATTTTCCTGTAATCGGGCTGTACGTATAAGTTACCTGGTTATTCAGACCTCGATTATTAGATAGCTCATAACTCCCTTCAATCGAGTACTTCGCCCCGATGGGTTCAGTGTAAACCAATTTTCCGGAGAATCTGTTTGAGCCCTTGTCGAAAGATCGGGATTGATCAATTACCTGGAGAAATGATGGAAGCCCATCATTATATGCCTGGTTTTGGGAGGTTAACTGGTTTTTTCCTGATGCGGAAAGTTTGTACCAATCAGCATTAAACGATAAGGTCCTGCGGGCTTTTTTGAATTTATGCCGGAACAGAGCGCTCGCGCTAAGTGCTGTTTTATCTGATTCAAGTTTTGAATGTGAAGTACTGGAGTTTTTCATCACCTCCAGTTCGTTCATCGTTGAGGAATTTGCGTTCTCCGTGCTTTCCGTATGATAAAAATTGGCGGCGGCTGTGACCTTTAAACTATTGCTGCTGTCTATTTTAACATCATACACAGCTTTGAGCTTATAATTATCACGCTTGATGGCAGTGGCATTGTGTGAATTTGTATTCAAACTCGTGTTTCTGCCTGCAATACTGTCGTATAAACGTGTTTCGGAATAGCTGTCTACGTTATTCGTGTAGTCCTGGCTGTTATACCGCGGTGAAAAATTGAAATTATGCTTATCGTTCCATTTATTGGAATATTGCAGGCCCGCATTGATGTTTTTAATAAACCCGTTTTCCGTATTAATATAAGGTTCATCGTCGGAAGACGATCCCCTGGTCATCATATACATTACGCCGCCGTCATCATCTACTGAAACACTTACATTATCATTCTCAACTCCGTATTTTTCGTTATCCTGCCAGCTAAGGCCGTCCTGTCCGGTGTTTCCATTTAAAAGAAACGCCGATATTTTACGTTTACCTTTAAAAGAGCTGAACATAAGGTTATTGTTGTAACGGTCATCGATGTTATTCAACAGACCACCCGACACACTTGCCTTGCCGAAATATCCTTTTTTCCTGTCTTCCTTAAGTTTAAGATTGATTGTTTTCTGTGTATTCCCATCATCGATACCGGTGAATTCAGACTGATCGCTTTTTTTATCGAAAACCTGCACTTCCTTTACCGCGTCGGCGCGGAGATTTTTTACTGCCATCCCAGGATCATCACCAAAGAATTCTTCACCATCTACCAGCACCTTCTGAACTTTTTCACCCATGGCCTTAATGTCACCGTTCTTATCCACCTGTATGCCGGGAAGTTTCCGGAGTAATTCTTCCACATTGGCATTTGCGCTTACCTTAAAACTATCGGCCGTATAGATCGTTGTATCCCCCTTGATCTTGATGGGGCTTCCACTTTTCACGATCACTGCTTCAAGTAATTTACTTTTGGGTGTCATAGGTACAGGAAATTGTACCATATCAGCTTCTTTAATGGTAACCTGATCCACATAATCGGCAAACAGTGGATGCATTACCATAACTATATGATCACCGGCGCTGAGCCCTTTTATATTATACATGCCATCTTTTCCTGAACGAACGAACTTTTCGAGTATGCTGTCTTTTGGAGTCAGGATCGCAACCACTGCATTAACTACGGGTACATATGCGGACGTATCCTGCACTTTACCAGAAAGACCTGTTTGCGAAAACCCAGAAGTACTCATTAGGGTAAAGACAATAAGGCCGGAGATTATTTTCAGCATCAAACAGTTTTTGGAGTATCGAAGATGTGTCATCAAAAGATGCGATGCAACTTAAAGCTTCATAAATTTACGTTAAGACCTTTTTACACGAATTGCAATAATAGGCTGATAAATGGCATACGAGGATCATCATTTTATCGACACACAGAAATCTGTATGGAATTATTCACGTTTCGAAGGTGATGATATCGATATGTTTCAAAAAGGATTACTTGCC
>JAEWDG010000345.1 GCA_023390215.1 Bacteroidota bacterium
CCATTAAATGATCCGTCGAATGCTCCTGAAGGAAGAAGTCTTCCTCCAATAAAATTCTCCCACCCTGCACCCTGCGCATTTGTATTTACAGTGGTGCCACAAAACACAATATTCCCATATTCATCAAAATGCACATCTGATATCCCGGCTCTTGTGCTACCGAATGTTGTTGTCAGTTTGCCATCACCGTCGAAACTGTTATCCAATTGACCCGACGAAAGAAATTTTGTAAAAATGGCATGTTGAAATGCAGATCCTCCGAATTGATAGTTTGAGCCACCAACAATGATTGATCCGTCATCATACACATCAATTCCGGAGGCAACAGTAGAACTCGCGCCATAACTGATATACTGCTGAGTGAAACTCTGGTCGATCACGCCATCGCTTCTTAGCCTTACAACCACAAAATAACCGGAGGTGCTGTAATTGGGATAGTTTGCAACAAACACTATCGATCCCGTATTTGGATCAATCGCCATATCGGCAATGGAAAAATAGGTCTGTTGTCCTGAAAGTCCATTATAGGAAAAACTCTGATCCCTCGTTCCATCTGCATTCAATTGTATGATCTGACTTCCTGCATTTGAATTAACTGCCAGCAGGATCTTTCCTGAAGTTGTCTCCAGCGCTTTCGCTACGGAAGAATTGTTATCGTGCCCGTCTCCAAAATATTTAGTCCCTTCCACGCCCACGGCGGTGTTAAAATCATAACCCTGAGAAAAGGATTGCAGACAGGATATTACAATACCCGTAACAAGTAGAATTTGTTTCATTAAATTAAGGTTTGATAAGGGTGATTTCGAAGGCCAGCGGAGAGTTGTGGCGCAGAGGAAAATAAATCTAAGCCTTATTCAGGAACACGCAAAAAAAAATATAGGCTTTCAGTCCTGTTGAACAATATAAAATATGGACTGCCCGGATCTTTAATGGAAACTTCTGCACTAATTCACAGAAACTTTCTGCTTAAGGTAATGCTTAACCACCGTGTCGCTAATATTGCGGAGCAGATCGTATTCAATGCCACGCAACTCAGCATCAGATTCGATCGCCGCAATCGTGGTGCGGTAATTCCTCCATACCGACTGCCCGGTTGTGCTGTATAACCGGTTGTCGTTTGGCATCGTAACCGCAAGAATTTTTGCCGAGGTATCTACCCTGCTGAAATCTGAATTGCCTTTGGGTATGATCAGCGCGATTTTAAAAACCTTTTCGGGAACGGTTACACGATCGTTGTCTAATGTATAGACCATTGAAGTAGTTGCTACGCCCCCGGCGCCGTAAGATCCCATCACAATAAAAGCTTCACTGTTCGTTCCTACCAGTGTATTGCGAATATAATTTTCCAGTCCCGCCCATGGACCCTGATTGAATTTTGGAGACTGCGGGATCATATTTGTCATTAAAAATGTTGCTGAGTTAGCATCAACAGAGGCAGTACGATCCGCAGAGGGACAGTTATGACCACGATCAAATCCACTTCCCGAAAATGCCCAGGACGGCACGCGATAAAACACACCGGCATCTAAATTTTCATCTTCGCGAAAATCGTTCTGCCTCGGCGTAGCGCCAAGATCATCAGCTTCCAGATGCCAGCTGACCCAAAGCGGAATTCCTCTTGCATTGCTGTATCCCAAACTGAAATATGTATGGTCAAGGAGATAGTTGTTGGGATAAAGTAAAAACCGCTCCGCATTTGTAGGATTGCCCAGAAAAAGATTATCATTATCAGCAGGAGGAAAACAGGGGCCGGCAACGGGCACATCGGTAGGTGCAGATATTGAATTTTCCGGAGATGCAGTTTGTTCTTTCCGGCATGCAGAAAGAATAAACAGGGATAAGATGCCTGCAGCGGTTAATCTCCGAAATAACATAGTCTGGGTCTGAAATGCAATTTAATTCAATAATTTTTTCATTCACTTTTAAAACGAAAAAAGGCGACAACAATTGTTGCCACCTTTATGTCTAAGTCAAATGCACGTATTATTTGCGCTTACAGGTATTCATACCAAACAGCGTATAGAGTGGGCAAAAACTCACAACACTGGTAAGTACAAAAACCGCGGCCAGAACAAGGAGTATAATTGCCAGCGTACCTGAAATGACGCCAAAGTACCATAACCCAACAACGATAAGCGCGATGACGACGCGGATCAAACGATCGGCAGTTCCCATGTTTTGTTTCATTGTTACAAATTAAAAGGTGAATACATGAAATTAAATGTTGATTTCAGTCAAAACAGTGACTTCCATCACATCAGGCTCATCACACGGGCGCCAAACCTTTCAAATATTGCTTTATCCAGTGCTTCACGGTGTTCCGGCGCGGCAATGTTTCGCAGAGCTTCCCCCCGCTGCCGCAAATTCTTTCCAAACAGGTATGCAACTCCAAACTCCGTTACTACGTAATGCACGTGCGCCCTCGTTGTGACTACGCCCGCGCCTGTTTTCAGAAAAGGTACAATCTTCGATTGTCCTTTAGCCGTAACCGAAGGCAATGCAATAATGGGTTTCCCTCCTTCAGACAGCGCAGCGCCGCGCATGAAGTCCATCTGTCCACCAACCCCGGAATACTGTCGGGTTCCAATTGAATCCGCACAGATCTGCCCCGTGAGGTCGATCTCAATGGCAGAGTTAACAGCAACGGCTTTTGGATTGGCACGAATAACTTTGGTATCATTTACGTAATCCATCTCGAGGAAATTCACTTCAGGGTTATCATTTATAAAATCATACAACTTTCTGGAACCAATTGCAAAACCGGTAACGATCTAACCACGGTGTTTCTTTTTAAAACGGATTGTGATTACGCCTGCTTCCATCAAGGGGATTACGCCATCCGAGAACATTTCTGTATGAATACCGAGGTCTTTATGATTAAACAGACAGGATAACACGGCATCGGGAATTGATCCTATTCCCATTTGAAGCGTAGACCTGTCTTCAATTAGACCCGCGCAATGATGCCCTATTGTTATTGCAGCATCTGTAATTTGTTCCTTATAACTCACTTCGGGAAGTTCAGCATCTACATATACCAATTGATGTATGTCTCTTACGTGAATCATACCATCGCCCAGGGTTCGGGGCATGTATTTATTCACCTGAGCGATAACATATTTGGCATGACGAACTGCTGAACGCGTAATGTCAACCGAAGTCCCGAGCGAACAAAAACCATGTTTATCGGGCACAGAGACATGAATCAGCGCCACATCAATGGGAAAGTTTCCGGATTCAAATAGCCTCGGAATTTCACTCAAAAAAATGGGAATATAATCACCCCCATCAGAATTTGCAATGCCACGCACATTATCCGAAACGAAGAGTGAATTAAGAAAAAAACTTCCCGGGAATTTTGAAGGATCAAACACGTCATTGCCAAGGGTTGATAAAGAAACCAGTTCAACATTGTTGAGCTGATCTGCTTTTCGAAACAATGCGTTAAGGAGGGCTATCGGGGTGGCCGCGCCGCCGTGTACGAAAACGCGGTCGCCTGACTTTATCACTTTAACTGCTTCCGCTGCAGAAAAACTATTAAAACGCATAATAAGGATTTTATTGAAGTCCAAAGTTCTTTCTGAAACTCCCGGAGAGTAATGACCAGCCTCATTTCCCCTGCTGATTTTCAAGTGGAAAAATCCGTGTTCTCATGTGTGCCATAATAATTGGCAAATTTTTTTCATAGTCTTTAAAAAATGGAGTGATGCGTAAAATAGTTTTCAATAATGGTCTGTCATTATTTCTTAGCATCTTATTCTTTCTAACACTTTTCGGCCAGTTCTATTCCGGATATAACCAATATAACGAGGAATTAAAAGATTGGGGTAAGCCAGCCGTTTCCACTGCTGCTTATTTTAAATCAGGACATTTCCTTGAAGCCACATTTGAAAACTGGGAGAGTGAATTTCTTCAAATGGGTGTACTGGTTGTTTGTACCATCTTCCTTAAACAAAAGGGTTCATCGGAATCTAAAAAATTTGACGGTACGGATGAGGTGGATCGGGAACCAAATCCGCGCAGGAAAGACGCACCCTATCCCGTGAAAAAAGGAGGATGGTTATTGAAGATCTATAAACATTCCCTGTCTATTGCATTATTTGCATTGTTCTTCTTTTCGATGGCCCTCCATTTTTACGGTAGCTGGGAAGATGAGAATACGGAAAGGATGGCAAAAGGAATTGCTACAATTTCCAAATCCGGATTTCTTTTCTCTTCCCGGTTTTGGTTCGAATCGTTTCAAAACTGGCAAAGTGAATTTCTATCCGTTTGCTCAATAATTGTGCTGAGTATTTTCCTAAGGCAAAAAGGATCTCCCCAATCTAAACCGGTAGACGCGCCGATCTATCAAACTGAAGAATGACCTTTATTTCTTACGTAAATATTTAAGATCATATTCAACCGTCCAGGTGGTGCCATTGTCATCTGAACGTTCTGCAAACTGTCTTACCTCATTACCGTTTATCTGGATAAAACTTAGTCGCCGCATAAATTCTTTTTTCCCACCCATTACATGATCAGCAAAAAAAACCACTTTGCCGGCACTCGCTGTCCCTCTCAGGTATTCAG
>JAEWDG010000098.1 GCA_023390215.1 Bacteroidota bacterium
GATCAGCACAGCGTTAAGGCCTGAAGATGAAATATGGATGAGTGAAATATTTTATGCAGGGGGAACTGCGGTTAAAGATATTTCTGCCCGTGACCTTACCGAAGCGATTGCAGCCAAAGGTAAAAAAGCATATTTCGTTGAGAACAGAAACGATTTCTTTGAGAACGTAAAACCGCACCTCGAAAATCCCGGCGTTCTTCTGTTGATGGGTGCAAGAGATCCTTCACTGGAAAGTTTCGCCCAACAAATTCTTAACGCCTTAAGATCATGACTGTATTAATAAAAAATATCGGACATCTCGCCGGAGTTTCTGATCCCAAACAACCGTTAAAAGGAAAGCAGTTATCTGAATTGACTGTTATGAAGGATTCCTGGCTGTTGCTGGAGGATGACCGTATTGAAGATATAGGATTTATGTATGAGTTGGAGCTGAAGGTTCCTGAACATCCTTTACATACAATCGATGCAAAGGGTGCATTTATCCTGCCAGCATGGTGCGACAGCCACACACATATTGTATTTGCAGGGAGCAGGGAAGAGGAGTTCGTTGATAAAATAAAAGGATTAAGCTATGCTGACATTGCTGCAAAAGGCGGCGGAATATTAAACTCTGCCGGGAAACTTGCAGCTTGTTCAGAAGAACTGTTGTACGAAAAGGCGATGGCACGCATTGAAGAAGTTGCTAAGTTGGGGACAGGTGCGGTGGAAATAAAATCAGGTTACGGACTTTCCGTTGAGGCAGAGCTGAAGATGCTTCGAGTAATTCAGAAAATAAAAAACGGTTCGGAACTCCTGATCCGGTCAAGCTTTTTAGGCGCTCATGCATATCCTGCAAAGTTTCGGGAAGATCATGAAGGATATATCAAACTCATCCTGGACGAAATGCTCCCGGCTATTGGCGCAGAAAAACTGGCAGATTACGTGGATGTGTTTTGTGAAAAGGGTTTCTTTTCCGTTGCTGATATGGAAAGGATTTGCAATGCTGCAGCTAAATACGGGCTTAAACCAAAACTCCATGTCAATCAACTTAACAGCATTGGCGATATACAATCTGCAGTTAGACTTAATGCTGTTTCCGTAGATCACCTGGAAACGATGACGGAAGAAGACGTAAGGGATCTGGCAAATTCGAACAGCATCGGCACATTATTACCCACTGCAGCATATTTTCTAAGAATGAATTACCAGCCTGCACGGCGGCTTATTGACGAAGGTTGCAGTATTGCTATCGCGAGTGATTTTAATCCCGGATCTTCTCCCAGTGGAAATATGAATGTTGTGGTGAGTATGAGTTGTATTCAAATGAAGATGTTGCCTGAGGAAGCAGTAAATGCAGCCACAATTCAGGGCGCCTTTGCCATGGAACTGGCCGAATTAACGGGCAGCATCGCGATCGGAAAAAAAGCCAACCTGATCTTTATGAAAGAGAACATTCCGTCACTGGCTTATATTCCATACGCATTCGGCAGCAATCTGGTGGAGAAGGTGATGCTGAATGGAAGATTTATTTAAAGACTGAATGGAAGCGAACGGAGATTGGTAACAATTTCTCTTAGCTTATCAGAAAGGATCCTGAAATTGGAGGGTTTTGTAAAAAACAAATCGGCGCCCAGGCTCTTTGCTTTTTCAATATCATGCGCATTTCTGGATGTCGTGAAAATTACAACCGGAACGGCCTGAAATTTTTCTTCCTGACGGATCTGCCGTAAACACTCGAATCCATTAATGATAGGCATATTCAGATCCATGAATATCATCTCCGGTTTGAATCTATTCAGTACTTCTAAAGCCTCGTTGCCATTGTTAGCGATTTGACAGGAGATATTGTCATCGATCATTTCCAGTGCATCGGTAAAAAACAATTGATCATCAGCATCGTCTTCTACCAATAATATTTTCTTAGGTATAATCATCAATGGGGGTAACGGATCGCGTTACATGCGTTTTTCGCTTGCAAATGTATAAGATTACGCGCTTATAGGGAAAAAAAGATTAAACACAGCTCCCTTGTCGGGGTTACCAATTGCAGTAATAAACCCATGATGATTTCTCATAATTTTCTTACAGATTGCCAGGCCAATTCCCGTTCCTTTATAGCTGCTTGCACCGTGTAACCGCTGAAATAGTTCAAATATTTTATATGCATATTTCTGTTCGAAACCTATACCATTATCCGTAACCGTAATATGCCAGTAATTTGGTGATACTTTTTCATCAGGTACACCCACATCAGCTTCCGAAAGACTGCTTGCTTTTATAGTTATGTGCGGGGCAATACCTGCTTTCCGGTATTTCATCGCGTTGGAGATCAGGTTGCTAAATAGTTGCAGTAATTGTACTTCATCACCGTTGATCTCCGGCAGGTCATCTGTTTCAACTGTTGCACCGGTATCGCTGATTGCTTCACTTAAATCTTCTTTTACCTGCTCCAGTACATTATTTAAAGATACCCTCGTTAAATATTGCGGCTGATTACTTGTTTGTGAATACCGGATGAGCGATTCCAATAAGTTTTGCATGCGCGAAGCTGCACTGTTCATACGGGAGAAATAATCTTTCCCCGTGGACGAAAGATGGTCTTTTTCTTTTTCCGTTATTAACTGAGAAAACGCCTGGATTTTTCTAAGCGGTTCCTGCAGATCATGACTTGCGATGTAATTAAATGACTCGAGTTCAGCATTCGTACGTTGCAGTTCCAGATTTTTCTGCTCGATGCTTTTCAGGTACTCGAGTTGCTGATCTTCGGCTTTTTTCTTCTCTGTAAGGTTGCGCGTTATCTTCAGGAAACCGGTTACGTTATTCTCATCATCATGCAGCGCTGTAAATACCACACTGCTCCAAAAACGTTCACCATTTTTACGCATGCGCCAGCCTTCACTTACGGCTCTGCCTTTTTGCGCAGCTTCCTTGATCAGTTGCAACGGCAACCCTCTTTCCCTGTCTTCCGGTGTGTAGAATATGGTAAAATTTTTTCCGATCACTTCTTCCGCCTTATATCCTTTGATTTTTTCCGCACCGGTGTTCCAGTTTTGAATTGTTCCTGAAGTATCAAGCAGTATCACCGCATAGTCCTGCAATTCATTTAGCATATTATAGTAGCGGTCTTCATTGCGTTGAATCTGCTGTCCCTGTTCTGAAATTTTTAATGTACGTTCTTTCACTTTTTCTTCCAGGCTGGACCTCTCTTCTTTCTGGTCATGTATGTCGCTGCTTGTTCCCACCCACATAATGGTTTCATCCAGTTCATTTTTTTGGGGAACCGCTTTCGTGAGATGCCATCGGTAATCACCCTGTTTGTTTTTTAACCGGTGTTCAATCATAAATTCCTTACCCGTTTTTAGTGATTCATTCCACTCGCGCATACTTTTTTCTCTGTCATCCGGATGCACAAAATCCGACCAGCCGGAATGTAGGGCTTCATCTGAGATCCCGGAATACCGCGAAACAGCGGCGTTCACATAATTAAGATTCCCCTCTGCGTCTGTTGTCCAAACCTGGTCGGGAATTGAATTTGCCAGTAGCCTGAAGCGAATCTCGTTTTGCCTGAGTTCCTCCCAGAGATTTTTCGATTCTGTTATATCTGCCACGGTACCGGACAAACGAAGTGGCTTCCCGTCCTCCCCATAAAAAACTTTGCCCACCGTACGGATCCAGCGGATTTCGCCATCTCCTGATCTCCGGATTCTCGCCTCGTATTCCAGTTTCCCTGAATGTAACGCGTTCTTAATCGCTTCATCCCGGATTGGCTTATCTGCAGGAAGATAAGTTGCAATCATTTGTTCGTGTGTTGGATCCGCGTCAGGTCCCCATCCCATGATTGCCCTGGTTCTCAAAGAAGCGCTAACCTTTCCTTCCGCAACATCCCAGTCGAAAATACCCATCTGCGCAGACTCCAGCGCGATCCTGGACCTTTCTTCAAGTATCTCGATTTTCTTTCTCGCTTCGATCATTTCATCTACCGCGTACCCAAAGATCAAAACTCCTTTTTTGTCGTTCACAGAGCTATGATAATATTGAAATAAAATATTGAAAAATCTTTTCTCGGTTATGCCGTCCCGTTCGTAATCAATTTCGAGTTCTCTTGCGTGGAAAGGCTCTCCGGTGTTGTATACTTCATCAAGCCGGTCAAGGATTCCCTGATCCACCAGTTCAGGAAACGACTCCCGGTACGTGGCTCCGATAAGATCTCTGTTCCCAATAAGATATTTTGCCGCCTGGTTTAAATAAGCGAACCGGTGTTCAGGTCCTTCCAGCACATTCACAAACGCCGGAATTTGCTGAAAATAATCCTCCATGACCGAGGCTGTACTCTGGGCTTCAACCTTTGCGATTCCTTCTTTTCTCAACCGGTAATAAGTAAACGCGATCAGACAAATAGCAATTATTGAAAATAGTAGCGCAGAGAAAGGGGTAACGAATTCAAAATGGCTTTTACTTTCTGACCTTTTTTTGAGATTTTCATTTTCCCTTAAAATCATGGACTCTGAAACTTTTACGAGTGAATCCATAATGATTTTTCCTTTTGAAAGAATCGGGTCTTTTACTGTAACCGGGTAATAAGGTCTCGACAAAACGAGGTCAATTCTCCCCAGTCTGAGGCTAATGTAATCTGAAAACTGCTTCCACAATTTTTTTTGCGCCGGGTTTCCTTCTACTGTATACCCGACCTTAGCGACGGTTTCCAACGCTTCTTTTTGAGCTACCTTAACTATTTTAAGAAAACTGGAATCATGGGTGAGCAGGAAACCTCTTTGTGCGGATTCAGCTTCTGTTACCTTAAATACCGCCTTTTCAATAAGAAACCGGAGTTCACTTGTCTGGATTACTTCATTTGCCGACTGATTTAGATTACTGATCTGCCGGAATGAGAAAAAAGAGGCAATGACCAGCATTGCGATTATCGCAAAGAAGATCACATCAAATAAAAATGGCCATTTCTTTATCATACCGGGGATGAAGTCCCGTTTCAAAATTATCCTTTCGTTCCTTCCCAATGGAAATTTCGGGCCGAAAACTTCGGTTTTTAGATTGATCGTTTCGAAGCATCTTTGCGCAAACTCCAAAACGATGCAACAGCTTATAGAATGTGTCCCCAATTTCTCTGAAGGGCGGGATATGAATATCATCAACCAGATTATTTCTTCCATGGAATCTGTGGAAGGAGTAAGGGTACTGAATGTGGATCCAGGAAAAGCAACCAACAGAACCGTGGTGACCATGGTTGGCGAGCCAGGTCCGGTCATTGAAGCTGCGTTCAGAGCAATCAAAACCGCAGGTGAACTCATCGATATGTCGCAACATAAAGGAGAGCATCCCAGAATGGGTGCAACAGATGTGTGCCCGTTGATCCCCATCGCTAATATCAGCATGGAAGAAACAGCGGAATACGCGGTTAAACTCGCAGAACGCGTAGGCGCAGCATTACATATTCCGGTTTATTTATATGAGGCAGCTCAAAAAGATAAATCAAGAAGTAATCTTTCCGTTATCCGTTCCGGAGAATACGAAGGTTTCGCAACCAAGATATTTGATCCTCAGTGGAAACCAGATTTCGGCCCTGTAACATATGATATAAAAAGAGGAGCAACCGTTATTGGAGCCAGGGATTTTCTGGTAGCCTATAACGTGAACCTGAATACCACTTCAACACGGCGCGCAAATGCCGTTGCGTTTGATATCCGGGAAGCAGGCAGAACTAAGAAAGAGAATGGAAAACCTGTGAAAGATGCCGATGGAAAGCCGGTGATCATACCGGGGTCGTTGAAGTCTGTAAAAGCAATCGGCTGGTTTATTGAAGAATACGGAATCGCGCAAATTTCTATTAACCTCACAAATATCAATGTTACCCCGATGCATATTGCCTTTGACGAAGCGTGTAAAAAAGCTGCGGAAAGAGGTATGCGGGTAACGGGAAGTGAATTGGTAGGCTTAATCCCTTTGAAAGCAATGACAGATGCGGGAAAATATTTTCTGGAAAAGCAGAAGCGAAGCGCAGGTGTTAGCGAAAAGGAATTGATAAAGATCGCGGTTCGTTCGTTGGGCCTGGATGAACTTTCTCCTTTTAAACCTGAGGAACGCATTATAGAATATCAGTTGAAGAATGCATCAGACGAAAAACTTGTGCGCATGAGCCTCAAGGATTTTGCTGATGAAACCGCGAGTGAAAGTCCTGCCCCGGGTGGTGGCTCTATATCAGCTTATGCGGGAGCGCTGGGAATTTCCCTTGCAACCATGGTGGCAAATTTATCATCCCATAAACCGGGTTGGGATGAAAGATGGAAAGAATTCAGTGACTGGGCGGAAAAAGGACAACAATTAAAACAAAAACTTATCTCTCTGGTTGATGCTGACACGGCCGCTTTCAACCGCATCATGGAAGCATTCGCCCTCCCTAAAGGAACCGATGAGGAAAAAAAGCAAAGAACAATTGCGATCCAGGCTGCAACGAAAATAGCTATCGAAATTCCTTTTCAGGTTATGCAGGCGGCATTCGATTCAATGGAAGTGATAAAAGCAATGGCTGAAACAGGAAATCCAAATTCCATCTCTGATGCAGGTGTAGGTGCGCTCTGCGCCCGTGCTGCAGTTATGGGCGCTTTCATGAATGTGCGGATCAATGCAACATCTTTTGAGGATAAGTTGTATGTAGAAGATATAATCTCAAGAGGTAAAGCAATGCAGAATAAAGCGATAGAACGGGAACAACAGATACTTCAAATTGTGGACAGCAAAATTGGAGTCTAAGCCATTGGGAAAATTCTCTTAAAAAGCAGGTTAAAATACCTGCTTTTATTTTTTAAACCGGATTAGGTTCGTAGTAAACGTTCATTTAGCGATCGCTATTCAACTATGAAGGACCGTTTTTAATCCGCCCTTTTTTCAATGCTTATGATGACCGATTTTGAAGTGGGTGTATTGCTTTTATCCGCAACGCTGTTTACAGGCACCAATACATTTGCTTCAGGAAAATAAGTTGCCACACATTTTTCCGCGATCGGATAAGGTACAACCAGAAATCGCTTTGCTCTGCGTTCAATTCCTTCAAAACGGTTAACAAGATCAACCACATCTTTTTCATTTAAACCAAGCGAAAGCATATCGCTACGATTCATGAGTACAACACGCCGTTCGTTGTATATTCCTCTGTAACGGTCGTTCAATCCATATATAGTTGTATTGAATTGATCATGGCTTCTTATGGTCATCATCATTAATTCACCCGCTGCAAGTTTTGGTTGTTCGGGTACGGCGATATGGAACCGGGCCTTTCCGTTTTCTGTTCCGAATGCGCCTTCTCTGTTGATATTCGGCAGATAAAATCCACCCGGCTTGCGAACCCTTGCATTGTAATCTTCAAAGCCCGGAATGGTGCGCCCGATATCGTCTCTGATCTCATCATAATCAGCATACTTGCTCCAGTTGATTTTACTCCGCGTGCCCAATACAGCTTTACCCAGTTCACACACGATCGCTGGTTCACTTTTAAGATGAGGGGAGATGGGTTTTAATACTCCTTTGGATTGTTGTACTACGCCCATGGAATTTTCACAACTTACAAATTGTAAAGTACCATTCTGCAAGTCCTCGTCACTTCTTCCTAAACAGGGTAGAATAAGCGCTTCCTCTCCATGGACCAGATGGCTTCTGTTTAATTTTGTTGAAACCTGAACGGTCATTTTACATTTTCTCAGAGCCGCTGCGGTATAGATCGTATCTGGCGTTGCGGAAAGAAAATTTCCTCCCATCGCAAAGAAAAAACTGGCCTTCCCTTCATGCATGGCCCTGATACTGTTGACCACATCGAGTCCATGTTCTCGTGGAGGTTCGAATCCAAAATTTCGCGCGATTGCAATCAGAAAATCTGTCGAGGGTTTTTCAAAAATTCCCATGGTCCTGTCGCCCTGCACATTGCTGTGGCCCCGAACGGGACAGGTACCTCCGCCTTTTATTCCTATGCTCCCTTTTAATAAAAGCAGGTTCACGATCTCTTTGATCGTATCTACCGAGTTTTTGTGCTGGGTAAGCCCCATAGCTCAACAGATGATAATACGTTTTTTATTCTTGATGTGTTCAACAGCATCCCGGATATCAGGTTCAGGCACACCGGATAATTGAATAAGTTCTTCAAGATTCACCGACCTGATGTATTGAAGAAAATCTTCCGATCCTTCGGTCTTATTTTTAATGAACTCGTGATCTATAACCGAACCGGGAAGACTATCATCGGCATCCACCAGCATCTTCGCCATTGCCTGCAACAAAGCCATATCGCCATTTAACCTCACCTGGAGAAAAATATCAGCAAGCGGTTCTTTGATGCCAAAAAGCCCCTTCAAGGTTTGAGGATTTGCGAAGCCCATAAGGCCAGTTTCCGGAAGCGGATTGATGGCAATGATTTTCGCAGCATTCGATTTTGCTTTTTGCAATGCAGTGAGCATACGGGGATGGTTAGTACCTGGATTCTGGCCCATAATGATGATCAGCTCAGCATGGTTAAAATCGTCCAGCGTTACTGAACCCTTGCCAATGCCCAGTGACTCAGTGAGTGCCACACCACTGCTCTCATGGCACATATTGCTGCAATCGGGCAGATTATTCGTTCCGAATTCGCGAACGAAAAGCTGGTATAGGAATGCAGCTTCATTACTCGTTCTTCCAGACGTGTAAAATATGGCTTCATCCGCAGAAGAAAGGCTGTTTAAGTGCAGCGCGATTTTATGAAACGCATCATCCCAGGAAATCGGTCGATAATGGCTCGCGTTCTTTGGCAGGTATAATGGTTCAGCTATTCTACCAAAACTGTTGAGTTCATAATCATGCAGACTGGCCAATGATGCAACTGAGTGCGATGCAAAAAATGCTGCACCAATTTTCTTTTTTGTGGCCTCATCAGCAATAGCCTTAGCACCATTCTCACAATATTCTGCGATACCGCTTCTTTCATCGTCGGGATCGGGCCATGCGCAGCTTGGGCAGTCGAACCCTTTTTTCTGGTTCATATTGAACGACGCCTTCAATCCTCTGGTGAAACCTGCTTCGCCAAAAAGATGTCTGAAACTCACAACAACAGCGGGTATACCCGCGGCCTTATCTTTAACTAAACCTAATTTCAGTCCGGTAAAATTCACGGGATTTTCAGCTTCCGGTATTTTTTTCTCTTTCATACTTCAACAAGTCTTATTTGGATTTTCATAATTATCCTCCTGACTTTCATGAGTTGCATCCAGGCATTTAAAATCTTTTTCTACGAGAATTCTTAAATCAGCACTGCCTTCCGTTTTACACCAGCCTTCAGTTCCCACAACTTCGTTATCCATCCAACCTGAAATAAAAGAAGCAGGTATGCGAACCGTGAGTAAATTATTTGAAAATGTTGCACTGTGTTTTTCATCTGCTGAAGGTTCGAGCCTGTACTTAAATAATGTATGCGGAAAATGGGTCTCTTCCTCAACAACACCTTCCCTGCATAAGTTCGCAACATCTGTTTTTGAGAGTCTCAATCTTATGCTGTCGCCTTTGATCCTGAGTTTCATTTGATGAAATTATGAATGTCCTTTTGGTGATGATACACATTGAATTTTTCTTTTCTTAAGAAACCTGCAAGCAGGATATTTTGCTCCTCAGCGATCTCTATAGCCAGTGAGGAAGGTGCACCTACTGACACAACTACCGGAATTTTCATGATAGCTGCCTTCTGCATCAGCTCGAAACTTGTCCTCCCGCTTAGAAAAAGGATCTTTAATTCCGAAGAGAAGCCTGCCTTAAGCATGGCACCTGAGAGTTTGTCCATAGCGTTGTGCCGGCCTACATCTTCTTTAAGCAGTAACAATTTGCCATCAAGGTCAAACAGGGCAGCCGCGTGTATTCCACCCGTACGCTGAAAATTTGACTGAGCGTTTTGCACTTTATCTGAAAGCTGTTGTAACATGCTGGCAGAAATATTGAAAGCCCTGTGCGGGACCGGACTTAACTCCTGCATCACCGCGTCGATGCTCGATCTGCCACATACCCCACAACTTGAACTCGTATAAAAATTCCTTTGAATTTTTTTAATATCAGGTATAAAACCTTTTTCAAGAAACACGCGCACGCGGTTAACATCTTGAGGGTTCAATTCTGTTTTTACCACCTCCTTTTCCGACCGTATAATTTTTTCAGTATATAAAAAGCCGAGTGCCAGTTCCTCATCATTTCCCGGAGTACGCATGGTGACAGCAACGGATCTTTCCATTCTGCCGGAATTTGTTTCATACACGAGAATAATTTCCAGAGGTTCTTCTACTGCGATGAAATCTGTTTCTTCAGCCAGCATTGTAGTCCAGCGGAAAATATTTTTTTCTGTTGTTCCCTCTGCCTTACTGTTATTCAAGTTGCCTGATTTTTTCGATGGTATAATCTAGATCTGCAGGCGTATTCGCATTCAGCAGTGCATCCGGATTTTCAGGAATATATTTTTCAACCGCATGCGTCTGCAAGATCTTTTGCATACCCGTTATCCCTTTTAAAAATCCGGACTTGATCAATTTTAAAAACGAAGACGGATAATACGCGAGATAGGGATGATAAAAACCCTGGATTTCGTTCCAGGCTGCAATGGGTTTGTTGCGATCTGCTTTAAGCATGTTGTTCATTTCGATGCGGCCAAAAAAAGGATAATCGCATGCTATGACCAACACGTTCCAGCCAGGATAGGCCTCAGCAAAGGAGAGTAGCGATGCAATCGGCCCTTTATCCCGGTATAAAGGATGGTCAACCAAAGTATTTGTCCCTTGCACGTTTTCTTCTGAAACAGAAACAAGAACTTTCTCAGCCAGCGGATTCATTTGGATCTTGAGCCACTCCACCTGCGCAATACCGTGATAAGCGATCCCCGATTTATTCAAACCCATCCTTGAAGATTTTCCTCCTGCTGCAATCAAACCTATGATCCTATCCGAATTCATTTCCTCTCAATTTACTGATTCCTTCAATCATCGTAAATTGGAACATCAATTCAATTATGAAAACGATCAAAACTATCCTTGCGCTATGCTGTATTTTTTTTGCTTATGAATTGCATGCCCAGGTGAATGTGATGAGTTTCAACATCAGGCTTGACCTTGCTTCTGATAGCATGAATGCATGGCCATTCAGAAAAGACAAGGTTTTTGCACAGATAATATATGAAAACGCACAGCTTATTGGGGTTCAGGAAGCTTTGCACCATCAATTACTTGACATGCTGGCCGGGCTGCCCGGATATGCATATATAGGTGTGGGTAGAGAGGACGGAAAGAACAAAGGCGAAGCGAGTGCGATTGTTTACGATACCTCACGTTTTCGGGTGCTCGAAGGTTCAACCTTTTGGCTCAGTGAAACACCGGGGATTCCGGGTAGTAAAGGATGGGATGCGGCATTTCCGCGTGTAGTAACCTGGGCAAAGTTCTACGACAAAAAAGAAAAGAAAATATTTTTTCATTTCAATACCCATTTTGATCATATGGGTGAAATAGCGCGCAGACAAAGCGCCGCGATGCTTTTACTCGCGGTAGACTCTATTGCCGGGAAAATGAAAGCGATCGTGACCGGTGATTTTAATGCAACCCCGGATGCTGAACCCATGCAAATTATTTTACGAGCGAAAGGATTTCATTTGACCGATTCGAAACTTGTTTCCATACAACCCCATTATGGGCCAACAGGCACGTTTAACGGATTTGAATCTAAAGAACGGGATGATTTTCCCATCGATTATATTATGTTCAATCACGATGTTAAGGTGTTACGCCATGCCAGCTTAAGCGAATCGTGGAAGGGAAGGTTTTCCAGCGACCACTTCCCGGTGCTGGCAACACTAAAATTATAGCGCTCAGCTTCACAATGCAGTAAACTGCCGGAATTTAGCGAGATCATCGGCCAGGGGCTTAACTTATATGAAGCCGTATACTGTCTCACAGGAACGGTTCGTCTGTCAGTTCCATCATAAACCGTTTATTCCCTATCTTGCTTTTATGAAACATTTCAGGTTTTATAATAAGAAGGATATTCTTTCTATTTCACAGCTCAGGCGTTTTGAAACCAGGATAGGAGAGCGTATTCAATGTCTTAATCCTGATGCTGAATGGCCTGAATCATTAAAGGATTCAAAAGCCAGGTACATACTTCTTGGTATTCCTGAAGACCTGGGTGTGAAAGGGAATAATGGCATAGGCGGCGCTGAAACTGCCTGGCTTCCTTTTCTCAACGCTTTTCTGAATGCGCAGAGCAACGATTATTTTTCCGGCGAGGAAATATTATTGTTAGGTCATTTTGATTTCGGTGATTTGAAATTTCTTATAGAATCAAACGCCTATAATCAGCAGGAGAAACTTGATGCTTACCGGCATGCGGTACAAACAATTGATGAAGA
This sequence comes from Bacteroidota bacterium, assembly GCA_023390215.1. GTDB lineage: Bacteria > Bacteroidota > Bacteroidia > Chitinophagales > Chitinophagaceae > Ferruginibacter. The sequence continues at coordinate 12,389 of JAEWDG010000098.1, forward strand.
AGTGGAGAACATCGTAAAGCATGTGGCATCAGCAGGTAAAATTCCGATTGTAATTGGGGGCGGAAGTAACAATGCTTACCCGCTGCTTAAGGCCGTGTCGAAAGGATTGTTCAAAACCGGCCAGCTTCAGCTTGCGCAAATAAATGCGATACATCTGGGCGCGCATACGGGATTCGGCGCTTCTGAAGGACGGCACAGTGGCAATGCCTTTCGCTATGCTTCAGAAGATGGTTATCTTGGAAAACTTGCGCTGATTGGTTATCATGAGAACCACGTTTCCCAAGGCAGTCTTTTTGATTTGGGAGAAAATCCCTTCGTACAGAAACATAGTTTCGAAACGATTGCGATCCATCAACGCTACGATATTATTCAGGCTTTTGCACAATCGGCAGAATTTACTTCAGACACCTGTTGCGGGATCGAACTAAGTCTTGACGCTATACAGGATGTATTGAGCAGCTTCTGTACACCAACCGGTATTTCTGTAACAGAGGCCCGACAGTTTATGCATTTTACTTCGGCACAAACCAAAGCGGCTTATTTACATATTGCCGAAGGTGCCTGCCAGTTGAACGATGGAAGAAAAGACGAAACCACTGGCAAACTGATCTCATACCTTGTAATGGATTTTGTGAAAGGAGGAGGGTAATGATCTGAAATCTTTGGTTTACGATGTATGATTTTGCTGTCCGCCCGGCGTCGCTTCGTTTACGAAG
>JAEWDG010000167.1 GCA_023390215.1 Bacteroidota bacterium
AAACCGTATTGCTGCTTTCTGTTCCACCGCTGGTAAAAAATATTTCAGCCGGATGTGCGTTCAGGATCTTTGCAACAGATTTTCGCGCATTCTCTACCGCAAGCCTGGTTTCTCTTCCATAAGAATAAATAGAAGAAGGATTACCGAATTTTTCTGTAAGATAGGGCATCATGGCCTCCAGCACCTGGGGATCAAGTGAGGTTGTTGCGGCATTATCGAAATAAATCCTTTTCATCATAATCAGCTTTAAAAAATAATTACATCACTTCGCGGATGTCTTTCATGATGCGCAAAGCAATATTATTCGCGGTAGTTTCGAAATTACTTTCCGCGTAAATGCGGATAATAGGTTCTGTATTGCTTGTACGCAGATGAACCCAGTCGTTGTCAAATTCTATTTTCAGCCCGTCTTCTGTATTTATGGGTTGAGCTTTGTACTTGTCTTTTATACTTGAAAATATTTTTTGCATATCCGTTCCTTTGTTCAGTTCGATCTTGTTTTTACTGATCACATAATCCGGATAACTGTTCCTCAATTGTTTGATGCTTTTTCCCGTATTCGCCAGGTGCGTGAGGAAGAGCGCGATACCGATCAATGCGTCTCTTCCATAATGGAAATCGGGAACAATGATTCCTCCGTTTCCTTCACCCCCGATCACCGCGTCTGTTTCTTTCATCCTGCTTACCACATTCACCTCTCCCACAGCGCTGGGCGCATATGTGCCTCCATGCTTCAGGGTAATATCTTTAAGCGCCCTGGTAGAAGACATATTACTGACAGTATTTCCTTTTCTTTTCGAAAGCACATAATCTGAAACGGCTACCAGCGTATATTCTTCACCGAACATAGAACCATCTTCACAAACAAAACAGAGGCGGTCAACATCCGGATCTACTGCTATACCCAGGCCCGCTTTGCTGCGAACTACAGCCTGACTAAGTTCTTTAAGGTTTTCCGGCAGTGGTTCAGGATTGTGATTGAAATTTCCATTCAGGTTTTCATTCAATAACTGATAGTCTTCCACCCCCAGGGCTTTGAATAATTTTGGCAGCGCGATTGCACCCGTGCTATTGATTACATCTGCAACGATCTTAAAATTCGCCTTTCTGATGGCATCTACATCTACTAAGGGATAATCAACAATTGCCTGGATATGTTTATCCAGCATCGTATCATCGGCGGATAATGTTCCGAGCGCTTCTACTTTTGCAAATAAAAACGATTCAGCCTCTGCAATATCAAGAATAGCCTGGCCTTCGGTTGCGCTTAAAAACTCACCTTTTTCATTTAATAGCTTCAGCGCATTCCATTCTTTTGGATTGTGAGATGCAGTTAAGATAATTCCTCCATCCGCATTCAAAAAATTTACGGCCATTTCCACCGTAGGGGTAGTGCTATAGTTGAGACTGATCACATCAATTCCCATAGAAAGCAAGGTGGCGTTGACCAGGTCCATAACAATGGAACCGCTGATGCGACCATCTCTCCCCACTACGATCTTCGTTTTTTTTGAAGGTTTGTTTTGCATTACCCAACTGCCATAAGCTGCAGCAAATTTTACTGTATCGAGCGGTGTAAGGTTATCTCCTGCTTTACCACCAATTGTTCCGCGAAAACCGGAAATACTCCTGATCAACGACATGAAAAAAATTTGGCCGCAAAGATAGTGCAAGCGTGCTAAACCTACCTGCAGAAAAGCGACGTATCATTATTGATTTTCAACAGGATTTAACGGGATATCCTAACTTTGAGCAATGCAGTCGTGGTTCAGGGATTGGTTCAATTCACCATATTATTATCAGTTGTATGCCGACCGTGATGAGCGTGAGGCTTCTGAATTTGTTAGCAGGCTGATTGAACACCTGAAACCTCCACCCGATTCCCGTATGCTCGACGTTGCCTGTGGGAAAGGCCGCCATTCGCTGGAGCTCGCAGAAATGGGTTTCGATGTAACCGGTATCGATTTGAGTGAATACAGCATCGGTGAGGCAAAAAAACATGAGACCGCTAATCTCCAGTTCTTCCAACACGACATGCGGCTTCCTTTCCGTATCAACTACTACGATTACGCTTTCAATTTTTTTACAAGTTTTGGATATTTCAAAACACAGAGGGAGAACGATAATGCTATCCGGACCATCAGCCAGAGTTTAAAACCAAATGGCATTTTCGTAATTGATTATCTGAATGTGCACTTCGCCGAAGACCATCTGATTCACCGTTCAGAGAAAAAAGTGGATGATGTAAATTTCGTGATCACGAAATGGCTGGATGAAACGCATTTTTATAAGAAGATCATGATTGAAGATGAGAAGCTCAGCGAACCGCTTTATTATACGGAAAAAGTGGCCAAATTTTCCCTGGGCGATTTCACAGACATGCTTTCTTACCAGGGCTTACAGGTTAAGGAGGTGTATGGCGACTACCAGTTTTCTCCTTATTCACTGAAGCAATCGCCGCGTATGATCATCATTGCTGAAAAGATCAGGATCATTGCCTGATTACTTGTTATGTATCAGCATCCATCTTGCCGTTTCATAGATGGCTGATGTAAGTTCAGACATGTGTTTTTTGGCAGAGTCCTGCTGTGCGGGGCTAAGCGTTGGAAGCCCGTCTTTTACAGGCACGAGTTCATCTTTTTCGAAACGTATATTTTTCCGGTAAAAATATTCATCCCCTGCAACGCCGATCCAGCCGGGCGCATGATAGATAATGAACGCCGCGTTTTCTTTTTTTTGCGGATCGAGCAGATCTCTGCCCAATGTAGAGTTTCGGTAAGGTTGCTGAACCATCCCCGCAATGGTAGGCAGCACATCAATTTGCGAAACAACCTCATGATGGGTTTCCGGGTTCAATAAACCTGGGGCATAAAAAAGCAAAGGAATATGCTCATCGGAAATACGTTGTTCAGTCCATGCCCTTGGATAGATCGAGCCCACATTTCCATCGAGGCCATGATCACCCACAAAGACGAAAATGGTATTATTGAAGTAATCTTTCTCACGCGCAGCATCCATAAATTTTTTGAAACAATAATCGGTATACGCAAATGCATTGTATTCTTTCAGGGATTCAAAACCATTCTTAAATAAGAGTTCGTCCGGAATTTCTTTACGGATGAAATCAGAATCTTCTGCCGGTAAATTAAATGGCCGGTGATTGTCGGCCGTCTGGATGATCGCGAAAAAAGGTTTCTGTTGTTTTGCCAGAACACTATTGGCTTCGAGGAAAAGATTCTTGTCACTTATTCCCCAAACATTAATTTTTTCAGACCGGTAACTTCCTTCTTCATAAATGTTCACGCCATGGATATTATTCACCAGTCCCCTGAAATTATTGAACTGGCTTCTTCCGCCTATAAAATAAAATTTTTCGTACCCTTCAAAGTCGTTGATGATACAACGCTGCTTAACACTTGCTTCATTGCGTGTTGAAAATTTACTCAGTTGCACATCCGGAATTCCTGTTAACAGCGCGAAGACGCCACGTGCGGTTCCGAAGGAAGGAGAAAAACAGCGATCGAAAAATATACCTTCTTTACACATCTCAGCGAAATATGGCGTTGCATTAAGCGGATTTCCGCTCATGCTGCTTTTATACATGCTGAAACTTTCGCAAACCACCAATACGATATTGGGTTGGGTTTCAAGTGAACGGTTGCGGGGTTGTGCCACCCGCAGATAAGGATTGCCTGCACCGGTTCTTTTATCCATGTTCAGAAATGCTGTGATACGCGGATAATATTCCCGGGCATGTGTTTTCAGATCAGGATCCCTGAACCGGAGAGTCGTAAAAAAGTTTTGAAACGGGTTAAGTGCGAGATTGCTTTTAAACTCATCATTTAGTCTGAATGCGCGGTAAAAATTCAGTGGTCTTGCCGTTAAAAATCCATACATGAACCAGCCCAGGATCACCAGCGCGATCAGGTGCCAGCGGCGACGGTAAGAAAATTTATGTATATCATGATTTTTATCCTCTACACCCACATGGGTTTTGCGAAACATCCAGACCATCATCATCACGGCACCGATCAGCCCGATGAGGATCCAAACGATAGGATAAGTTTGCCAGACCATTTGAAGGCTTTCTCTTGGGTCTTCCATAAAGATCAGCGCATCGGCGTTCAGCCTCGCATTGATATACGCAAACTGGCCGAAATCCGCGCCGAAGAAAAACAATACAAAAAGTGTAAGGAAGCCCAGATAGATCGTCCAGAAAGATTTCATCCGCTGACTGTGAAAGGGCGAAAACCGTGGAACAGCGGAAAAAAGTGCGATGGGAAAAAGAATAAATGCGATCCATCGCAGATCATATTTTAGCCCCAGCCAGAATGATGGCCAAAGCTCTGATA
>JAEWDG010000319.1 GCA_023390215.1 Bacteroidota bacterium
GATGGAATTCTGATTCCCGGTGATACCGACGAACACCGGAGGGTTCTACCGTCGCCGGTTTTCCCTACACCACTTTATGAAACCATCGCAGGAATTTTACTTTTCCTGTTTCTTTGGGGAATCCGGAAGTCTGTTAAAACGCCTTTTGTGATGTTTGGAATTTACCTCGTACTGAATGGAGTTGAGCGTTTTCTGATAGAACGAATCCGGGTTAACAAGCATTATGATTTTTTAGGAATGCGATTGTCACAGGCTGAAATCATTGCCTTATTTTTGGTTCTGGCCGGAATTATGCTGATCGTTGCTGCCAGAATGCTACGAAAAAAACCTTCCTAAACGCAAAAAAATCTTACTATGCCTTCTTTCGATCTGACCAGTAAAGTGGATCTGCAGACACTTGATAACGCTATTAATGTGGTTAAAAAAGAAATCACTAATCGATTCGATTTCAAGGACTCGCATGTGTTAATTGAATTAAATAAGAAAGATTTTCTCGTTAACCTTGAAGCTGACAGCGACATGAAGATCAATCAAATCATTGACGTGTTGATCAGCCGGAGCATGAAACAGGGGCTGGCCGCTGAAGTATATGACCTTAGTAAAGAGCCATACCAAAGTGGTAAAGTGACAAAGAAAGAAGTGCCGGTAAGGAATGGAATAAAGCAGGAAGACGCAAAAAAGATCGTAAAACTGATTAAAGAAAGCGGTTTGAAAGTGCAGGCAGCTATTCAGGATGATATAATCCGGGTTACGGGTAAGAAAATCGATGATCTGCAGGAAGTTATTCAGGCCAGCAAGACATGGAATCTGGGTATTGCCCTTCAGTACGTAAACATGAAGAGTTAGTGGCTTTTTCCGGCAAAATTGCTATATTTGCGCATTCAAAATTAGGTACGGCAAAATCCGTATCGCAAAACCACGAATAAATGAAAAAAGGCATTCACCCAACGAATTACAGGACCGTTGTTTTTAAAGACATGAGTAACGGTTATTCATTCCTTAGCCGTTCAACTGCCCAGAGCAACGAAACAGTGACCTGGGAAGACGGACAGGAATATCCGGTTATCAAACTCGAAATTTCGAATACCTCGCACCCTTTTTACACCGGTAAAAACGTATTGGTTGATACTGCGGGTCGTATCGATAAGTTCAAAAAACGTTACGAAAAGAAAGGCAAATAATTGGCATTCACGCCGAATCGCTGTTTTTCATGGCTATACTTTAAGTCCATTCGGTTTTCCGGGGGGATTTTTATTTAATTTCGGGCATGATCGTTTTGAGCGATGCCGCGTCCCGGAACTTACTCTATCCTTTTACGGCCACCCGGCATGTTGGAGAAATCCGGATCGGCATTTTTACCATTCGTGAAAAATGGGAAAAGCTCACAGGACAGGAGGTTAAACTGGTTTCAGAACCTGTTCCAAACGCGATCCCTGCCAATCTCATCCCGAACAAACAAAACGTTGATCAAATCCTGAATGGCGATTATTCCGGGGCAGACAGACTTGATCGCCCCTGGCAAATCTGGCAATTAAACGATAGGTCCCTGCGCGCTGATTTCGTATGGCTCAGCGAAACGCAAAATTCGGCGCCCATACCAGCACATGTTACTGCAGTACATTCCGATTATATACTGATTGAACCAGGAGCAAAAATTGGTGCCAACACGGTTTTGAATGCAGAGACAGGCCCCATTTATATAGCCGCGGGCGCGGAAATTATGGAAGGATGCCTGGTACGGGGGCCCATGGCCCTTTGTGAGCACGCGGTATTGAAAATGGGAACCAAAATTTATGGAGCAACTACGCTGGGGCCAAAATCCGTGGGTGGGGGAGAAATAAAAAATTCCGTCTTCCTGGGTTATAGTAATAAAGGGCATGAAGGGTACCTGGGCGATTCTGTGCTTGGAGAATGGTGTAACCTCGGGGCGGGAACATCTAACAGTAATCTCAAAAATACGGGAGGAGACGTAAGGTATAAATTAAGGGAATTCGAAAATGAAACCTCCGGCAGCAAAGGAGGCCTATTAATGGGCGACTACAGCCGTTCGGCGATCAATACCTCATTCACCACCGGTACAGTTGTGGGCGTTTGTTGCAGTATTCATCAGCCGAATCCAGAGAAATTTATTCCGGATTTTTCATGGGGAAATGATCGGTATGCTTTTCCAAAAATCCTTAAGGATATAAAGAACTGGAAAAAATTAAAAGGAGCTGAATTGTCTGAAGACGAAATAATTATTTTGGAAAAACTTTATCAAAAAACACTTTAAGCATGCGCAAACAAATAGCTGCGGCAAACTGGAAAATGAATCTGACCCTGGCGGAAGGGGAACAACTGATTAAAGAACTGATATCGGAACCGCACGAATTGAAAAATGATCAACTGGTCATATACGCAGTGCCGTTTCCTTACCTGATACCGATTCAACAATTGCTGGAGGGAAAGAAGAATGTGTTTGTGGCCGCTCAAAATATTGCTTCCACAAATAATGGAGCCTATACCGGCGAGGTTAGTGCATCTATGTTACAATCGATCAATATTAAGTTCGCGGTTATCGGACATAGTGAACGCAGGGAATATTATCATGAAACAAATGAAATGCTCGCGGAGAAAGTGAATCGTGCATTAGAACAAAACATAGATCCAATATTCTGTTGCGGTGAACCGCTTTCCATACGAGAAACTGAATCGCAGAATGGGTACGTTGAACAACAACTCAGGAAAAGCCTGTTTCACCTGGATGCAGACAAAATGAAAAATTTCATTATCGCCTATGAACCGATCTGGGCGATCGGAACCGGTAAAACGGCAACTGCACAACAGGCAGAAGACATGCATGCCCATATCCGTTCAGTGATTGAAAAGCAATACGGATCGGACATAGCAGCATCGGTTTCCATTTTATATGGTGGAAGCGTGAAAGCGGCAAATGCATCAGATATATTTTCAAGGCCTGATGTTGACGGCGGATTGGTAGGAGGGGCGAGTCTTGTAGCCAAAGAATTTGCAGCCATTATCAACAGCCTTAAAAGCTAATGCC
>JAEWDG010000322.1 GCA_023390215.1 Bacteroidota bacterium
CCATCTATGCAGATGAGCATACAGCACAAGTCTATGATGAGCTTCTGCGCTCGCCCGAAAACATTGAAGGGGAAAAACAGGCGCTTACATTCACTTATGCAATGTCGAAGGATGAATACCTGGAAAGGTTAGCCGGAATCGAGTCACATATTCATCGTGGCGATTGTTATGAATTAAATTTTTGTCAGCATTTTTATGCAACGGATACCAGGATCGATCCTTATCAGGCCTATCTTGATCTTACCAGGATCTCACCCAATCCTTATGCCGCCCTCTACCGGCTGAATGATAAATATTGTGTTTGCGCAAGCCCGGAGAGATTTTTAAAAAAGCAGGGTGACAAACTTATCTCAGAGCCGATCAAAGGAACTTCGGGAAGATCGCCTTCTCCGGAGGAAGATGAAAAGCTCAAACAGGCGCTTCAGCATAGCGAAAAAGACAGATCCGAAAATGTAATGATCGTTGATCTGGTTCGCAACGACCTGAGCATGGTCTGCACCGAAGGTTCGGTTGCAGTACCCTCTCTGTCTGAAGTACGCAGCTTCCCGCGTGTTCACCATCTGGTGAGTACCATAACCGGAAATGTTTCAAATGAGACATCTTTCTCAGCCATTATGCAGGCTTGTTTTCCTATGGGTTCCATGACGGGTGCGCCAAAGAAAAAAGTGCTGGAACTGATCCGCGAATTTGAACGCGAACCAAGAGGTTTGTTTTCAGGAACGATCGGTTATATCAATCCCGATGGTGATTTCGATTTCAATGTGGTGATCAGAAGCCTGATGTATGATGGAACAAAAAAAGTGATTTCATGTAAGACAGGAGGTGGAATTACTGCAGGTAGCTCTGCAGAGGATGAATACAACGAGTCATTATTAAAGGCAGAAGCGATCATGAAGATCTTTTCCGCAGATCAGTGACGGTATTTCCTGTTAGATGATTTGGGATGTGAAGGATATACCGTTTTATTATTTGGAATCTGGCTATCGTCCAGCATTATTTGTACACATTCATTCAGGATCTGGTAGCGGTTTGCCTGGAACAACTCCATTTTATCTGCAGGCAAACGAAGTTCATACTGACCATTAGCAGCGATACGGTTATCAAAGTCCGGATTGTATTTATTGAACTCAAGAATGTTCATGGACAAATTTTTAGCGATCACTGCTGAGAGATATTTCCCGGATAATGTAATCACTGCTGATCCATTCATTTCTTCATCTGTAAGCTTCACCTGATTATCGTAGGGGTTTCCCAGCCCTCCCGGTTTGAAATATCCTGTTCCACCGGAAGCTAACAGGTTTCCTCCTCCCGTTTCCATTACATAATGCGTAGCAATAAATTTCTTTACATGATTTCTGCTTTCTTCCGGAAGATAATACTGTAACTGCCAGAAATTTTTGCTTCCGCTTTTTTTGATTGCAGAATAAACCCTGCCCGGTCCGCCATTATATGCTGCGATTACCAACAACCAATCGTGCATTTGCTGATAGAGATAAAGCAGGTAACGTGCAGCCGCATGCGTACTCTTGATATAATCCCTGCGTTCATCATAGGCAGGGGTCACTACAAGGCCATAATCGCGCGCAGTATAAGGCATAAACTGCCAGGGGCCGCCTGCACCTACATTACTCGTAGCTCCGGTGTTCAGGTTACTTTCTATAACCGCGAGATATTTCATTTCACGTGGTATTCCGTATTGCAAAAAGATCTGGTCGATCAGGTTGAAATAAGGGACACCCCAGGATTTCATTTTAACCAGCGAACTGCCATGTGCCCTGAGATAATCCTGCATGAAAGATTCAGCATAAGGATTGACCTGCGATGAATAGGGAAGGGCGGGGTTATAACTGTATTTTGAAAACAGGTTTTTGAAACCATACTTCGTAAACTGGTTCAGATACTGAACGGTTTCTTTACGGGGCGTAGTTTTTTCTTTTATAACCTCTTCGATCAACTGGTTCTCCGAACTGGTATCCACAGCCACCGGGTCCTGTGTCACTGAGGGTTCTTCCTGAGCAAAAGATTTTTCAACCGGGAGCACACACCAGAAAATGATGCTTAGTAAAAAAGCTGATTTAATATGTTTCCTCGTATCGGTCAACCTATAAAACGGATTTTGAGATCCTGAGCAAATTTACGTCATCTCCGCGGCGGGTGATAATCTGGAGCCCGAAAGGCATGTTATTGCTGTGTTTAAATCCCGGAACAGCAATAGCAGGAACGGCAACCAGGTTAGCATACACGGTAAAGATATCAGCCAGATAAACAGACAAGGGATCTTTCGCCCTGCTCCCTATAGGATAGGCCGTGGTGGGAGCGTTTGGAAGGAGCATAAAATCTACTTCCCTGAAAACCTGTTCGATATGATCTTTCAAAATTCGTCTTACCTGTTGCGCTTTTTGATAATATGCATCGTAATAACCTGCGCTTAGTACAAAACTTCCCAGCATTATACGTTTTTTTACTTCTTTTCCGAAACCGCGGCTCCGGTTCCGCTTGTAAAAGCGGGTAAGATCCACACCGTTAGCCTCTTCCCTGTAGCCGTAGCGAATTCCATCATAGCGGGAAAGATTGCTGCTCGCTTCTGCAGTGGTTAATACATAATAAGCAGGAACGATATAATCAATCAACGGAAAATCAAATACCTTAATGATATGGCCGGAATTTTCAAGCTCCTTTATTTTCGTTTTTATTGCCGCCCTGATTTCAGGATCAAGTGAGTTATGTTCCAGCATTTCACGGAAATAGCCAAACGCAGGTTTTTCAGAGAGTTCCGGCGTTGATTGCCGGCTTTGATTCATCGTCGTATCCATTTTATCCGGTTTTGAGATAACTCCAAAAACCTGTTCCAGATCTTCAATGGATGTAGCGAAAATTCCAATCTGGTCAAATGATGATGCATAGGCAATAAGGCCGTAACGCGAAACCATTCCATAGCCGGGCTTGAAGCCGATGATGCCACAGAAATCTGCAGGCTGCCGAACCGATCCTCCGGTATCAGAGCCGAGACTGACCATGCATTGCCCCGTCTGCACGGCTACAGCACTTCCTCCCGAAGATCCACCGGGAACCATGTTATTACCTATGCCATTTATAACCGGACCATAATAAGAATTCTCGTTGCTGCTTCCCATCGCGAATTCATCACAATTGCAGGAGCCAATAATTATGGCTTCCTCCTCAATTAAAAATTTCAAAGCGGAAGCAGTATACAGAGATTCAAATCCTTCAAGCATTTTTGAGGCTGCGGATACAACATGACCCTCGTAACAAATCACGTCTTTAATTCCGATCACCACCCCATGCAGGGATTTCATGGGTTCGCCTTTCGCCCGATGTTGATCCAGTTGTCTGGCACGCGCCCGCGCGGATTCAGAAAACACAGAAACAAATGCATTGAGGTGATTTTTGTTACTTATCTGGTTCAGATAATGTTCAACCACTTCACTGCAGGTTATAGACTGCGTCCTTAATTGTTGATGATAATCAGGTATACCTTTATAGCAGAACATGCTTAAAAATAAATTAGCCGAAGCAGGTTCCTTTAGCAGGAATACAACTTCGGCTAGATCTTAAAACAAAAAATTAGTTATTGCGAAACCTGCTGCTGCTGAGATTGCTTGGGCTGATTGTCCTTCTCGCGGATTCCCTCTTCAATTTCACTGCGTACATTGGATTTGGCATCGTTGAATTCACGGATACCACGTCCCAGGCCGCGCATTAATTCGGGAATTTTTTTGCCACCGAACAACAGTAAAGCAATGATCACTATGAAGATCCATTCGCTTCCTCCGGGCATTGACAGGAGAAGCACAGGTTGCATTGATGAAATAATCATGATCGGAATTTGAAAAGTAAAGATACTATGTTTTGATTTGGGCTCTCTTGTTTGAACCCTTTATTTGTTTGTTTAACGCGGGTTTAACCCAGGATAAACTGAATAAAAGGGCAAGAAAAAAGCGGAACCCGGTTCCGCTTTTATTATTTTAAGCTTTTGCTTTTGAGGCAACAGCCATTCTTTTTTCTTTAATACGCGCACTCTTACCGCTTCTTTCACGCAGGTAGTACAGTTTAGCGCGATTAACACGACCAACTTTGTTTAACACCACGCTCTCAATGTTTGGAGAGTTGGCAGGAAAAAGACGTTCAACACCAACACCATCGCTGATTTTGCGAACAGTAAAGGTTGCAGTAAGTCCCTGACCCTGGCGTTTGATCACATCGCCTTTAAAGCTCTGGATACGCTCTTTGGAACCTTCAACAATACGGTAGTTAACCGTGATATTATCACCAGCTTTGAAAGCGGGAAGACTTGCTTTTTTGGTAAGTTGTTCGTGAACAAATGCTATAGCGTTCATCTCTTAATTTTTTAACGGACGGCAAAGGTAGGAGAAAAATTGAGAAATCGGAAGTTTATATCTGAAATCTTTGAAATTATCCTAACTCCTTAACGTGCAATATTTACGGCCCTTTTTTCACGGATAACAGTAACCTTGATCTGGCCGGGGAAGGTCATTTCCGTCTGTATTTTCTGGGCAATCTCAAAACTCAGTTTATCGCTATCGTTATCGGTAACCTTATCGGCCTCCACAATAACCCTGAGTTCCCGGCCCGCCTGGATGGCATAAGCTTTTTCAACGCCGGTATAGCCGAGGGCCAGATTTTCAAGGTCTTTGATACGCTGCAGATATTGCTGCATGATTTCCCTGCGTGCTCCCGGCCTTGCACCACTGATGGCATCACAAGCCTGGATAATCGGAGAAATTACGTACTGCATTTCCACTTCATCATGGTGAGCCGCAATTGCATTTACTACCGCAGGGTTTTCTCCATATTTCTCAGCAAGTTTTCCGCCCAGCAATGCATGGCTTAGTTCCGTTTCTTCATCGGGCACCTTGCCGATATCGTGCAGAAGTCCGGCTCTTTTTGCAAGCTTCGGGTTCATGCCGAGTTCAGCCGCCATGATCGCACAAAGATTAGCCGTTTCGCGGCTGTGCATCAACAGGTTTTGACCATAAGAAGAACGGAAACGCATTCTTCCAACCATACGCACCAGCTCTTTATGCAATCCATGGATACCCAGTTCAATTATTGTGCGCTCGCCGATCTCCATAACCTGGTCTTCCAGCTGGCGCTTGGTTTTTTCTACCACTTCCTCAATACGCGCCGGGTGAATACGGCCGTCAGCAACAAACCTTTGCAAAGAGAGACGTGCAAATTCCCGGCGCAAAGGATCAAAAGACGAAAGCACAATCGCTT
>JAEWDG010000323.1 GCA_023390215.1 Bacteroidota bacterium
TGTGAGTACGGGAACTAAGAATTTTGGGGGATGCCGTTAGTTTTTGGCAGAATCCCCTTATTTTTGCTCCCCCAACAAGGTGCGGTAACTCAGCAGTGATTTTTAAGGCGACTTTGGAGCCGTAAAAAATCAGGTCCCGATGAGCGAACCGAAATTGGGATCGGTAGATAAAATATGGTGCGGTAGCTCAGTTGGTAGAGCAAAGGACTGAAAATCCTTGTGTCGGCGGTTCGATCCCGCCCCACACCACGAAAAATAAAAAACCCTGGCGATTGCCGGGGTTTTGTTTTTGAAAAATTACATCCTAAAAAAATTTGTTATCAGTCCTCCCCGATAGCCATCGGGAGGCTCCACACCGCAAAAGCCTCAACATTGCTGTTAGGCTATTTGTTTTTAGACACTTTGATTTTTCCCGCAGATCTCGCGGATGTTCGCAGAGTGGATTTATTTTCCTATCGAATAAGCGCTCCTTAACTTAACTGGGCGTAGCTTTCAGCACGTGCTGATGTAGTTGGAAACAGTACCGAGGAAGGAGGACTTTTTGCCTTTTGAAATAGTTCACGCGCTGAGCAGATTTATTTCTGCGCTAACACCGATATCCGCGAAATGCCCGGAAAATTCTTATAGCTCTTGGAAATTGGTTTTGCAAAATTCAATTATAGAAAATAACTTCTAAATTTTATTGGGTTAATCCAATTTACCAATTAGAACTATGCAATGAAGCAAGGACAAAAACTCTGGACAAGGGATGAATTGATCTTAGCAGTAAATCTTTATTGTAAACTTCCTTTTGGAAAACTACACCGGCTTAATCCGGAAGTAATTCATCTTGCTAACCTCATTAACAGAACCCCAAGTTCTGTTGCCCTCAAACTTGTAAATTTTGCAAGTCTTGATCCGAGTCTTAAAACCAAAGGCATAAAAGGTGCTTCCAATGCAAGTAAACTGGATTATGAAATCTGGAACGAATTTTACAATCACTGGGATATATTACCTTATGAAAGTGAAAAGTTGTTGGCGCAATTTCAACACACTACCGTTGAAAAACTTAATAACCTGTCGGAAGAATACATTCCAAATGAAGGGAAGGAGCGGGAACAGATAATTAGAGCAAGAGTTAATCAATCTTTTTTCAGAAGTTCGATATTAGCATCATATAACTTCACTTGTTGTATAACTGGAATAAATCAGCCGGAACTTTTAATAGCTGGCCACATCCGTCCTTGGGGAATTGATGAAAAGAACAGAATGAATCCGAGAAATGGAATTGCGATTAATGCGCTTCATGATAAAGCATTTGAAGCCGGGTTCATAACCATCACACCAGAATACGTAATCAAAATTTCGTCGCACATTCTAAATCAAAAAGGCGAACAGGTTTACAATTTCTTCGGAAAATTTGAAAATCAAAAAATAATTCTGCCTTCAAGGTTTCTCCCAGACACTAATTTTCTAGAATACCACAATCAGGAACGTTTCAGATCTTAATACGAACGAATAGATCTTATTATCAGTACCAAGTACTTAGATTAATGCAATTGGGAATTTGAAAATCCTCAAATTATTGAAGCTACAAACTCCAACAAGCTCCGCCACCCGAATTCCTGGATCTTCTTGAACATCTTGAACTCCTTGAACCTCTTGAACTCCCAATCCCATCACCCTCAACACTTAACGAAGCCGTCACTTCCCGCACTGACCTTATTCATCGAAACCGTTGACAGGCGTCAATTCCCGAAGCGCAGGGCTTTTGTTTCTTTGAATAAATTTTAAGTCATGTTCGGTACACTCGATGCTAAAATAATAGAAGATCTGCTCCGCAATCAGCTGATCGGGCGCCTGGGAATCAATGGTAACCCCTGGCCCTATGTTGTACCTGTAAGCTACGCTTACGATGGCGAATACGTTTACGGCTTTACGCAGGAAGGTACAAAAGTAGACTTGTTAAGGCAACGCCCGGAAGTTTGCTTCGAAGTGGAAGACACCCAGGATATTTCTAACTGGAAAACTGTAATCGCCTGGGGAAGATTTGAAGAGTTGCAGGAAACTGCTCTTCGCGAACATGCGATCGATATGCTTAACAAACGCGTGCTTCCTATGCTCAACAGTGAAACCATGCGGCTTTCGCCTTTCTGGCCTTTCGTGAATAAAGAAGATACTCATGCCTTGCCGGGAGTGGTCTATCGAATCAAACTGGAAGAGAAAACAGGTCGATACGAGAAAAGCGCAACGCCTTCCCGTTCTTATCCGGCAGTTTAGTGACCACTATCAAAATTTAACCTGTTCAAAATCAGTAATACGCTATGACTACACCAATAATTTTGAGTAATCCGCATTTTTCCGAAAAATCGGCTGCGGTTCTCACTGGAATGGAAATACAACTGAAGAAGACGGGAACAATCGGAGAGCTGCAAACCTGGTTTAGCAGTCATTACCCTTTTTTGAAAGTAGAGTTTTACAAACGAACCGCAGACCTCACCAACAGGAAAACGTCCAAAATTCAAAATGCCGCCGTAACCTTTCAGGAAATTGGTCTGCTTAAAGAAGGTTCGCTTAACATAAGCGACGAACTTACCGTAGGCACCCTTGAAAAATTACTCCTCGACGAATATGGACTGCGTGCGGAAGTCTTCAGAAACAGCGGTGAGGGCCTCTGGCTGGAAACCACGATGACGGAAGAATGGTCGCTTTCCAAACAGAACGAATATGGAAATGAGATCATGCAGCTCTCACGCAAAAAAGCGATCTGATCGTCTCACCTAAAATAACAGGTTTTTCAGCTTATCCGGATTGGATATCCGGATCTTACCCGCGCTGATCTCGATCAATTTTTCCGCCTTAAAATCACTCAATGTTCGGATCAGGCTTTCCGTTGCCGTTCCTATATAATGCGCAATGTCTTCTCTTGAGATATCGATGGGGTTATTGCCCGCATCAGCATTGTATTTTTGATTCAGATCCACAAGTGCTTTCGCAACACGTTTGCGTAAAGAACTGTACGCGAGATTAACCAGGCGCTCCTCCTTTTCTTTTACATTTTGTGTAATGATCCGGATGAATTTGGTCGCAACGTTCATGTCCGTATAGATCATATTTTGAAAATCCTCTTTAGGAATATGAATGATCTCGGCATCTTCCAGCACAACCGCAGAATCATCATAGTTCTTGTCTTCGATCAATGCCGGATACCCTACAAAATCTCCGGGGGTGAAAATGTCGATGATATAGTCTTTACCATCTTCATGCGTTTTCACCGCTTTTACTTTTCCTTTGGTGATATAATACAGATATTTAGGTCGTTTGCCCTCCTGGTATAATACCTGCTTTTTCGCGTAGTTTTCGATATCATACTGATCCCCTAGTCTTTCGATCAGGCCCGAATCTTTTACATCTTTTAAAAACTCATGCAGACCCTGCTGGCTCAACCCATAAGGCTGTTGCAGCACTTCGGCTTTTTTAAGCCGTACTTCGATGGCACTCAACAATTCAATGTCCTCAAATGGTTTGGTTACATAATCGTCCGCGCCCATTTCCATCCCTTTACGCAAATCACTTCTTTCTGTTTTCGCTGTAAGAAAAATGAAAGGAATATTCTGGGCATCCGGATTTTTTTTCAGCAGATGCAACACGCCGTAACCATCCAGCTCAGGCATCATGATATCACAAACAATAATATCCGGCTTTTCTTTCAGTGCTTTCTCCACTCCGACCTTTCCGTTTTCAGCGGTCAGGGTCTGATATCCTGCCAGCTCTAAAATTTCCGCGGTATTCTCGCGGATATCTGTATTGTCGTCGATTACTAAAACAGTTTTTGCCATGTTATCTGGTGATTGGGATTGTAATAGTTACGGTAGTTCCCTGGTTGATGTCGCTGTCAATTTCCACTTTCCCATGCATTAGCTCGGTGAACCGCTTTACGATATGAAGCCCCAGGCCTGTTCCCTGAATATTTACGGCATTTGCTCCCCGGAAAAAACTTGAGAACAAATGTACCTGATCTTCTTTTGAGATACCAATTCCCTGGTCGGAAACCTTAATTTCTGCCTGGTCTGATTCTACTGATGCACGCACCTCCACTGTTTTATCCTCATCAGAAAACTTAATGGCATTTGTTACCAGGTTAACCAGCGCATTTTTCAGTAATTTTCTGTCAGCGGAAACCTCCGGATTTCCCCTAAAATCGAGGCTGATCTTCTGGCCTTTTTTTAATAACCCGGATGTTTCCTCTACCAGCTCATGAAGGAATTCTTCGAGATTAAACACAGATGGATTACATTCAACCTTTCCTTCATCGAGCTTACCCAATGAAAGAAAATCTTCCAGGATCTCGTTTAACTGGCTTACCGAATTTTTGATCTTATTAATATGACGCTGCCGCTTATCCTGGTCTTCCGTGTTGGTGTATTTTGATAAAAGTGAAGCCGAAGATAAAACCGTACTCAATGGCGTTCTGAATTCATGGGAAGCCATGGAAACAAATCTTCCCTTGATCTCATTCAGTTCCTTTTCTTTGGCCAGGGCTTCACTCAATTCCTGCTGGGAACTCTGCAGTTTTTCAAGGGCCTCCCGGAGTATCAATGTTCTTTCTTCAACTTTAGCTTCAAGTTCAGTATTGAGTTTCTTAACCTGATCGGTAATATGTTCCAGCTTATGTTGCTGGTCAAGCATCGCCTGTTCAATCTTTTTTCGTTGTGTGATATCGACGATAAAAGCGATCACGAACATCTCTCCGTCTCTTTCATAGTGACTCAGGCTAACTTCCACAGCCAGCCACTCTCCATTTTTCTTCATCGCGTAGAGGTCACGCCCATGACCCATACGGCGATTGGAAGGGTGTTCAACAAATTGCTCACGAAGTTTAACATGGTGCTGTTGCTGCGGGCGGGGGATGAGGATCTCAACCGACTTACCAATGATCTCATCTTCTTCATACTGAAACATTCTCCGTGCAGAAGGATTTATAAGAATAATAGACCCTTTCGTATCAGTGAGAATAATGCCTTCGGTTGCATTATCAAAAAGCGAAGTGAGATGTGCGATGTGCCGGTTCATAGTTGGGGACTGGCACCAAAAATATCGATTAATAGCTAACCATTTACGGGGAATTAAAATCGGGTTAGTTAACGGCAGAATGGGGAAACCTATCCAAAAGAATTTCTTCCAGAAATATCAGATCGAGGATCCTGGATTCCAGTTCCTTCAACAGTGAAAATGCTACGCGATGCGAAGTGCAGGCAGTATCATCAAAGAGGTATTCGTTAGAAACAGAACGCATTTTACGCAACACAGAAACCAAGTAAGCTTTTTTATTGCCGAAACCGGCCTTATACTCTTGTATACAATTATGTTCAGCATCTAATCTTGCGTAAATCTTACGATCTTGATCAAGGTAACCGGTTAAAGATGTTGACAGTTCCTGAACCAAAGGTTCGAGCGCTTCCAGAAACTTAAATTTTTTACGATGACCGGCTGCAAAATTTTCAATTTCTGAAAGGATATGCGGGAGTTGATCCTGCAGATAAACATGATAAATTTCGCGGATGTATGCCATCAGGAACTCAGTTGACCAGTTAAACACAGACCTTAGAAAAACGGATTGAAGCGCGCTTGTTTCCAGCGCAACTTCGCGTAGAAGATCGTGATGATCAATGCCTGCATTCCCGCACACCATTTCCAGCGGCCATTTTCCACCGCAACAATAATTAATTGCGTGTCGTTTGAAAACTGCAGCACTGCGATAGTCTTCGC
>JAEWDG010000246.1 GCA_023390215.1 Bacteroidota bacterium
TTCTTCTTCTATGGCTTGTGCATCAATCGGAGATTATGTTTTCAAGGATCTGAATGCCAATGGTATCCAGGATGCGAATGAAACAGGAATGGCTTCAGTAACTGTGAAATTGATGACTACCAGTGGAACTACACTTGCAACAACGACAACAGATAATACCGGCAAATACGCATTCTCCAATCTAACTGCTGGTACATATACGGTTTCGTTCGTTACACCGGCAGGCTATATGCCTACAAGCAGTAATCAGGGTCCGGATGACGCGAAGGACAGCGATCCCGTGAATGGGCTGGTTTCTAATATTCAGCTTTCTGTAAACCAGGTGAATTATACGGTGGATGCAGGGTTTATCCCGGCAATACTTTCTCTTGGTAGTAGAGTATGGTATGATAAAAACAACGATGGTTTAAACAACAGTTCAGAGACCGGAGTAGCTGGACTCACTGTGAAATTGTACAGAGATTCAAATAATGATAACGAGTCGGACGGAACCGCGATCGCAACAACGTCCACTGATGCCTCCGGTAATTATTCATTCAATAGTCTTGAACCCGGAAATTATGTTGTAGGTGTGATCCTTCCGGCCGGTTTTGTAAACAGTGCGGTGAATGGCGGTGATCCTGACAATAATGTTGATCTGGATAACAATGGACGAATTTTGTTTGATAACGAACTAAGAGGCCTCGCTATCACATTGGCGAACGGAACCGAGCCTGCAAACGGCGGCAACGCAAATAACAGTTACGACTTCGGTATTCTTCCTGGCTGTGATTGTATAAATACACCTGGAAATCTGCTTACGAATGGCAGTTTTGAAAATGGTACAACCGGTTGGAATGTCAGCAATGGTTCATTTACTACCGAAACAAATTATGCAGCCTGTGGTTTGAAAAATGGATCGAATACTTACACAAGATCCACTTCCACTGTATACCAGGATGTTACAATTTCCGCAGGAACTAAACTTACATTTACGGGATATGCAGGTACGAATGCATCCGGACTGAACTGCAGTCCAAAACTTAGTTTATTATTTTTAAAATCGAACGGGTCAACAATTAGCCAGGTGAATGCGGTAGTTACTCAAAATGTGGACGCCTCTTCAGGTCAGCTTGCGTTGTATACGATATCGGCAACAGCTCCTAACGGTTCTGTAAAACTAAGGGTACAAAGCACGATCACCTGCGGTTCCATGAAAATGGATGCGTTCTGCCTGCGTGTAACAGCCAATTCAAGAACCTATGCTCCTGAATATGCGCATCAGCAGACATCAGTCGATATTTCAGAATCTCTAAAAGAAGAACCCGTAAAAGTTGACGGGCTCACTGCCATCGTTGGACCAAACCCGGCGAATAGTTTTTTCAATCTATGGATCAGATCAAACATAGAAACGGATCCGGTGCACATACGGATATTTGATGGTAATGGTAAAGCCATCATGGAGAAAAAACAAGCTGCGAATTCAGTCGTTAATATACAGACGATAGCGTGGCCGGATGGAATTTATCTGATCGAACTGATCCAGGCCGATCAGCGGAAGTTGATCAAGCTAATGAAAAAACGATAGATTATTGTAAAAATGGGGCTGTATAAATAGCCCTGTTTTTTTGAGGTAACAATTAATTCAAATCAAATTAATGCATAGTCTTATTTTTAAGGTGCAAACAATCCAAAAGTGAGTCAGAGAATTTTTCCAAACATCTGTAAAGCTCTGCACCTGACTGTTTTTTTTATTCTCAGCATAAGTATCTGTTCAACCGCAAATGATACAGACAGCTTAAAGGCTGTTCTCACAAAAGAGATACCTGATTCTGTTCGGGTTAAAACCTTGAACGCCCTAAGCAAATGTTATTTCAACAGCGATCCGGACACTGCAATCATTATTTTAGGCAGTTCAAAACAACTGGCAGAAAAAATCGATTTCAAATCCGGATTGGCGTTGGCATTAAAAAATACCGGCATTGCCTATTACCTTCAAAGCAAATACAAAGAAGCTGTACTGAACTGGCAGGAAGCGATGAAATTATATGAAGAGCTGGGAGATAAGGTCGGTGTCGCTAACATGTTAAGCAACCAGGGAGCGGTTTTTTATGCCCAGGGGGATGATGCAAAAGCTTTGGAACTTCACCTTAAATCGCTGAAGATCTCTGAACAGATCAATGACACGCTCCGCATTGTAACGTCGCTTACAAATATCGGTGGGGTTTATTCAAATAAGGAGCAAACGTTTAAAGAAGCGCTTGATTATTTCACCCGGTCTCACCGCCTTGCCCTGCTTATAAATGATGATTACTCAATAGGTACGTCAGCGGTGAATATCGGAGAGATGTATTTCAAAATGGGTGATAATAACAAAGCGCTCAGTTACCTCGATGAAGCCATAAAATATTATGAAGGAACTGAAGATATTCCTTACGCACTCAATGCAAAAGGGAAAGTGTATACAAAACAAAAAGAATTTGAAAAAGCAATCACCACCCATAAGCAGGCATTTGAATTTTCGGAAAAGCTGGATCTGCGCCTGGATATGACGCAATCGTTAGTTGGACTTGCAGATGCGTATTTTGCGCGTGGTGATATTTCATCAGCCATTGAAACATATAAAAAAGCGCTGGATGTAGGCACGCCCCTGAACGCGATGAAAGAGATGAAAGACGCTTATCAGGGCCTTACGGAATCATACTCAAAGATCAAGGATTATAACAATGCGTACACGTACCAGTCATTGCTGCTAACCATCAAAGATTCCATCTACAGTGCAACAACGGCAAAAAAGCTGGGGACGCTGCAACTTAATTTTGATCTTGACAAAAAAGAATCGCAAATCAGTTTACTTAACAAGGATAAAGAGATTCAACAACAGGAGATACGTCGGCAGAAACTGGTGCGAAATGGATTTATCGGGGGATTTGGAATTGTATTATTGTTTGCTTCTGTTTTTCTTTTCCAAAAAAACAGGATTGCGAAAGAAAAGAAACGCAGTGAAGAATTGCTTTTAAACATCCTTCCGGAAGAAACAGCGGAAGAACTCAAACGAACGGGTTCTGCCAAAGCAAAAAGCCTCGACCAGGTTACGGTTTTGTTTACCGACTTTAAAAATTTCACACAGGCAAGCGAAATACTTACGCCGGAAGAACTGGTTGCGGAGATTAACCATTGTTATAGCGAATTCGACAGGATCATTACCCGGTATGGAATTGAGAAAATAAAAACCATAGGTGATTCATATATGTGTGCGGGCGGCCTGCCCGTTCCCAACC
>JAEWDG010000277.1 GCA_023390215.1 Bacteroidota bacterium
CCCGATAGCTATCGGGACGATATCCTTCACCATTTTCCCGCACAGGTTGCGGGTTTTTTTATGATAAAAAATCATCGGTTCTCCCGATAGCTATCGGGACGATATCCTCCACCATTTACCCGTAGAAGTTGCGGTTTTTTTTATGAATAAAAGGTCATCGATTCTCCCGATAGGTATCGGGACGATATCCTCCACCATTTACCCGCAGAAGTTGCGGGTTTTTTTATGGACATAGGTGATCAGTTTTAGGCCATTATGGGAACTGAATTCCCAGCGATTTTCGGCACAGATTCTGAATACCTTCAAAAATAGACGCGGGATAAATGCCTTCTTCGTGAAGCTTAATTCTAAGAAAAAAACGTTGTTACCAGGAAGCTTGGTAATAATGCCATTGATTTATTAATGCAAACAAAAAACAGTCAGAAAATGCCAATGACAAATGATCAGGGAGTGATCTTAAACCAGAACGGTCCGGTAATAGTAATTGAAGACGATCTTGATGATCAACAGATTCTCACCGAAGTATTTCAGTCTTTAGAATACCCAAATGAATTAATCTTCTTTGAAGATGGTGTGAAAGCACTTGAATTTATATCTTCAAAAAATATCGTACCATTTATAATATTGTCTGATATCAATCTGCCTAAGCTTACAGGATTTGAACTCAGGGACAAATTGAAGACGGATGCTGACCTGGCTTTGAAATGCATACCCTATTTATTCTTTTCCACTGCGCTGAATCAGAAAGCTGTTATCGATGCCTACAGCAGATCTGTGCAGGGTTTTTTTGTAAAGCAAAGTTCAATGGAGGAATTGAAAAAGACAATCATCGTGATTATGGAATATTGGAAAAGATGCGCAGCACCAAACAATTTTTAATTATTTTCAACCTTGTCCTTCATGTTTACATCCCGGTAAACTTCGCTTCATCAGGGTTGATTCATAAGCTATCGAAATTGCCCCGCAAATCGGGATATACCGGAGATTTAAAACCGGTTTTCTTCATGAGCGTTCGAAACATTTTAGGAATGATGCAGCGATAAGTTCCTGCATTCTTACAGCCATCCTGATTTATAAATTATGCGCTTGTTTTCTCATCGCCCGGGGTGAAGTGTTCGTCCAGGATTTGAAGGCTTTTCTAAAAGCAGTAAGGTCTGCATAACCGAGAATGTCTGAAATCTCGGATATATTAATACGTGGGTTTTGTATTAGCTGGAAAGCGATTTCTTTTCTGATCTCTCCCGAAACTTTTCTGAAGCTTGTCTGTTCCTCCTGCAGCCTGCGCTGTAAATTCCGCGGTGTTAGGTTTAACGCAGTCGCTGCTTCTTCAATGCTGGGAATTTGTCCCTTGAACTGCATAAACAATACCTGCCTTAAATTTTCCAATGTACTTTTTGTTTGCTGCAACGAGTCTTTGCTTTCCACTATCGACTTAAACAGTTGAAACATCGATTGATCACTGCTGCAAAGGCTTTCGGTAATATCCTGTTTGGATAAAATAATGCGGTTTACATCTTTGTCGAAACGCACCTCACAGCCAAAAAATTTTTGGTATTCCATTACTTCCCGTTTCTCATATGTAAGTTCCAGTCTTAACGGTACGATGTGTTTTGCTGTAAGATTTCGGAAAGTATTTACAATTGCCGCGATTAAAAAGTCGTTGGCATGTCTTGCGGATTCAGGATGTTTGGTCTGCCACATTTTGTTTTGAGTAATCTCAAGAACCGCAACATCATTTACGTTGTACTTGTATTGAACCATGGGGGAAGACATGTGTCCATAGCGGGCCAGCATCCTTAAACCCTGGTCGATATTTGCACTGCTTTGAATTAAGAAGCCCAGCATGCCATGCAGCAATTTGTCCACCCCCATGCCGATATGTAAACCAATTAATGGATCCCCGGATAATTTCAACAGTGGTACCCATATAAGTGCCGCCTTTTCCCATTCCACCATATTTTCAGAATCGCTGATTTCCTGAGGTTCGATTCCCGACATCTGGCAAAGCTTATCGAAAGCGGCCCCAAAAGAGGTTGCAGTTTGAAAGATCGTGCGAATAACGGTTCCCTGTAAGGCCATGTCGTAAAATATATCATTTACGGTATAAAATACACCTTTTTCAAGCTTAAAAAAGCAGGTGCTTT
Organism: Bacteroidota bacterium; assembly: GCA_023390215.1. Lineage (GTDB taxonomy): Bacteria > Bacteroidota > Bacteroidia > Chitinophagales > Chitinophagaceae > Ferruginibacter. Next base: position 2,145 of record JAEWDG010000277.1, read on the forward strand.
GCGCTTTAAATCAAAATATATGTCAATTAATCAGCAGAGATTTTCAAAATTATGGATTAGTAATAACCTGATAATTTATTCCGGGGCGTTAGGTCTTTGTCACCCGTTGATTGCACATGGTCTTACAGGCGACCATGATAAGTTCTTAACCACACCTCAATTTATTATGCATACAATTTCTTTATTGTTTTTTGTTTGCGTCCTTGTCCGTATGCAAAACAGAACGTTTCAATTCATTGTGACAAGGCAAAATCTGGCTGGGTTATGGACATTTTTATTAATTACGCCCTGGCTGTTTTGGTTGGGCTATTATATGTTCTATGTTCCCTTCGATATCCTGTTTATGTTTTTATCTATTGGTGTAATTAATGCGATCCAAATAAAATCACTCGTTAAGTCTCCGGTAAAATGGATATGGCAATGTATCCTGATTTATTTCCTGGCAGCATTAGCTGGAATTCTTATAGGCCTGGGCACTTATCTTCTTTACTTTAAGCATATCCACGGAATTCTCAGGGATTTTGCAACATGGTTATCCATCAGTACGCCTGCAGGGATTGTTGTAGCATATGGACTGAAAAATGTTCTTGTTAAGCAATTAGATATTCCTCCGGCATATCAGGAAGGTCTATCCGAAGTTCCTCCTATGTCAAACGTTAGCGCTTCAGTCAGCATCTAAATAATAAGTATATCCATACCCTCAATACATCAACTCATGAAAACCCAATAATGAAGGAAAATCTAAGGTAGGGTGTTGTAGAAATAGAGAGAATATCTACCTAAAAACCTAACTATGATCCCTGTTGCACGGTGATAATTATCACAAATTCCATGGCTCGTTCGCACGAAATTCGTCCTAAATATTTCGTTATGATTATTCAACAGATCTACACTGGTTGTCTGGCACATGGCGCCTACATCATTGAAAGTAAAGGAGAAGCTGCTGTTATAGACCCCTTACGCGAATTTGAGCCCTATATAGAAAAAGCCAGGGAGATGGGCGCGAATATCAAGTATATTCTTGAAACACATTTTCACGCCGACTTTGTATCGGGTCACCTCGATCTCGCGAAACATACAGGGGCAACAATTGTTTACGGCCCAACTGCAAAACCAAATTTCCATGCGCATATCGCGAAAGACGGGGTAGTATTTAAATTAGGCGATGTTGAAATTGTTGTGCTGCATACACCTGGTCTTACCCTGCAATGTGTAACCTATTTACTCCGCAATGAACATGGTAAAGATGAAGCGATATTTACCGGCGATACTTTATTCATCGGTGATGTTGGC
>JAEWDG010000326.1 GCA_023390215.1 Bacteroidota bacterium
CCGTTCATATTTTTACTCCAGCTATAGATCTGTTGGTTAGAACGAAGCTCTTCACCTGATTTACCTTCTTTTTTACGGGGAGCAGGATTTTGATCGATCAAACCATATGCAGCGTATTCCCATTCTGCTTCGGTGGGCAGGCGATAACCCATAGAGAGGATACCATCTTCCATCCGAACCGTACTGCGGGGTTTACCATTTACATCTTTCAGGTCAGTTTTCTTAGGTTTCGACCTTCCCTGGATCATATCCGGGTTCATGAGATAGGTCTCCGTATTAAACGAACCATCCGCACCTGCACCTTTCATTTCACGCTTTGGCGCATCTTTTTTCAGGTACCCTTTTTTTACGAGGTTCAATTCGTTCACACGGTCAGTACGCCAGATACAGAAATCATGGGCCTGTTGCCAGCTAACACCCACTACCGGGTAATAGTTATATGAAGGATAGCGGAAATAATATTCCACATAAGGTTCGTTATAAGCCAGTTCTTCCCGCCATACCAGGGTATCCGGAAGTGTTTTGTTCAGGATTGCAGTGTCATTGCTGAACGTGTTTTCAAGCCAGTACATATACTCACGATAGTGTACATTGGCCACTTCGGTTTCATCAATGAAAAAAGAGTTGATCGTTACACGGCGGGGAACATTGTTCCAGTCGCCCATGATGTCTTCATCCTTTGCACCCATAACAAATGAACCACCCTGGACGAAAACCAGCCCAGGGCCAGCCTTGGGGTATTTCACTTTGGCTACATGGAAATTACCCATGTTTTTGTCATCATAACTCCAGCCGGTGACAGAGGATTTAGCTTTTTTCTTCGAGCAGGAAGCGAGAGACAGGCCTGCTACGACCGCGATCAACAAATTCCTACGGGACAGTAATGTGTGCATGTGCATTCGTTTGTTCTAAAAGGGATTAACGAAAGGTTTTCTTTATTATTGTTATTGGGGAAACACGAATTGCGAATATAAATGTTTTGCACGATTCACGATAGATTTCACAATACATTCACGAAATCTTTTGCCCTAATTCACATTATATTTACAGTCCTGATAAACCCTGCATCATTTGATCATAAAAAGACAATTTTTTCGCCGGAGTTCCGTTGAATAGCCATAAAAGTTCCGGAGCGACGGGCTGATTTACCAACTCGTATGAATCTTCCGCTTTTATGCCGGTTTTCTGTGGTTTTTTAACAGGATTTTAGAATTTTGTTGGCGAATTCCGTAAATCGGCTATTTTTACAAACTCGATAACTTAAAAACTTAGACGTCTATAGAGGAAACTCTACCTAACCAAGACAAACAAACGCATGAAACAAGCATCTTTGAAACTTACTGCTCTTGTTATGCTTATTGGAGGATATATCTCCGGGGCTAAAGCTCAAAGCGGTACCGGAGTAAGAAACCCTAGCGTAGTAACCACAGCTGTACCTTTTCTTCGTATTTCCCCAGACGCCCGGGCGGGCGGTATGGCCGATGTTGGCATCGCCACTATTCCTGATGTCTATTCAGGATTCTGGAACCAGGGTAAGACAGTTTTTAACTCAAGTAACGCCGGAATAGGGATTACGTATACGCCATGGTTAAACGACCTGGATCTGAATGATGTATTCCTCGCTTCCTTAGCAGGATATTATAAACTGGATGATATGCAGGCACTAACTGCATCTCTCCGTTATTTCAGCCTTGGAGATATTCAGTTTACCGACGCGCTTGGTAATCAGTTAAATAATTTCCGCCCACGTGAATATGCCTTCGATCTTGGATATTCACGTAAGCTTTCAAACAAATTCGGTCTGGGCATCTCGCTTCGCTATATCAGTTCTGATCTGGCAGGTGGCAGCTACAACAACATTACCTATTAAAAAGGGAATGCAGTAGCGGGTGACCTTCATCTTTATCATCAGGGTACAAAAGAAAATGGCGAAGGATTGAATTGGGGTCTTACCCTCAGCAATCTCGGTAACAAGATCTCCTATACCAACGATGCGACTCAAAAGGATTATATTCCTGCTAACCTGGGTCTGGGAGCAGCATATACCAAAGCTTTTGATGCAGACAACTCTCTATCTATCGCAGTTGACCTTAATAAACTGCTGGTACCCACACCTCCAAGTCGCGGATCAAACGACACAGATTCATCTTTCCAGGTGCGTGTGAACGATTACCGTTCTAAAGGTGTGGTGAGCAGTTGGTTCTCTTCATTCAGTGATTCTGAAGATAATGGAGGTGAACTTCGTGAAGTAACTGCTGCCATCGGTATGGAATACTGGTACAAGAAGCAATTCGCTTTCCGTGCAGGTTATTTCTACGAAAATCCTGATAAAGGAAACCGTAAATATTTTACACTGGGAGCGAGCATTAAATACAATGTTGCAGGTTTGAACTTCTCTTACCTGTTGCCCAATGGTTCCGGCGTAAACCGCAACCCACTTTCAAATACACTTCGTTTCAGCCTTGTATTTGATCTTGCCGGCAAGAAGTAAGAAATAGTTAACATAAGATTTTGAGCGCTCAATATATTGAGCGCTTTTTTTATGGATTTTAGGCGAACTTTGCGCGCAATGGATTATCGTATCGGATCGGGTGTTGATTTCCACCAGTTGGTGGAGGGAAGAGAATTCTGGCTTGGAGGTGTTAAGATTCCTCACCATAAAGGTGCATTGGGCCACAGTGATGCAGACGTTTTACTTCACGCGATCTGTGATGCAATACTCGGTGCACTTTGTCTTGGAGATATCGGTAAACATTTTCCCGACACTGACAATAGTTTCAAAAATATCGACAGCAAGATCCTGCTTCAGCGAACGGCGGTCCTCATGAGGGAAAAAGGATATCGTATTGTAAATATCGACAGCACATTATGCCTCCAGGCCCCTAAGATAGCACCTTATGTATCCGGGATGTGTGAGGTTATTTCTTCCATTTTAAACATCGGTATTTCTGATGTGTCGGTAAAGGCAACAACAACGGAACGATTGGGTTTTGTTGGTAGGGAAGAAGGTGTTCAGGCATTCGCAAGCGTATTGTTACAAAGAAATGGATCATGAACCAGCCAATGGCCGAAATAAAAATTCTAAACCATTCTGCGAATCCCTTACCGGCTTACGAAACCGAAGGCGCCGCGGGTATGGACCTGAGGGCTTTCTTACCAGAACCGATCGTTTTAAAACCCTTTGAAAGGGCGCTGGTTCCCACGGGGTTATTTATGGAAATACCTTCAGGGTTTGAAGCTCAGATACGTCCGCGAAGCGGGCTTGCTTTTAAGCAGGGAATTACCTGTTTAAATTCACCTGGTACTATCGACAGCGATTACCGGGGAGAAATAAAAGTACTTTTAATCAACCTCGATAACCAACCGCACGAAATAAAAAATGCGGAAAGAATCGCGCAAATGGTGATTTCGCCTGTAACACGCGCTGTATTCAGCATTGTGCATCAACTTGAAGAATCAGAACGTGGATCTGGCGGTTTCGGCCACACAGGAAAACACTAACATATGAAACATCTCATCGTAATCCTGACCCTTGTTACATTTCTTTTTGGTTGTAAAGCAACCAAACAAATCAACAAAGTAATTGCACCAAAAGATACCTTAACGGTAGTAGACAACAGGTCGGAACATGATTCCATTGAACATGTAAAAGCAACCGTGAATGCTTTTCAGGATAACTATATAGATTTCAGAACTTTTTCCGCTAAGGTGAAAGTGGATGTGGAAAGCAATAAGGGCAAACAACCGGATATTACGGCCGTAATCAGAATGGTGAAAGACAGCGCGATCTGGATATCGCTGACAGCTACGATTCTGAACATCGAGATATACAGAGTAATGATCAGGCCAGACAGTGTAGTGCTGTTGAATAAGCAGGATAAAGAGGTACAATTCCGGTCACTGGATTACCTGCAGGAAGTAGCCGATCTCCCTGTCAATTTTAAAACATTGCAGGATCTGCTGATCGGTAACCCTGTTTTCTATAATGATACGATTACAAGCTTCCGCGAAGTGAATGGAATGGTGCTGATGAGTACCATTGGTCCGGTGTTTAAAAATCTCCTAACCCTTACCGCTAGTGAGAAACTGCTGCAGCATATTAAACTGGATGATGTGGATGTAAGCAGAAACCGCACGGCCGATATTACCTACGACGGTTATGAAAAACCAGAGGCAGTTTATTTCCCCACGAACAGACAAATTACTATCTCGGAGAAAAACAAGCTTGATATCCGCATGAAGTTTAAGCAGTATGAGTTTAACAAAGAATTATCGCTGCCCTTCAACATCCCAAAAAATTATAAAAGCAAATAAAGCGTTCTTTGTACAGTTGGTAAGATATAGTCTAAGCGGCGAATCGTATTTTTGTTCATACCCGGAAAATTCAATCCCATGCTAAGAATTGCTTCCCTCCTGTTTTTCAGCCTACTCACATGTACCCAGCTTTTTTCCCAAACCAGGGAAGAACTGGAAAAGCAGCGCATGCAGCTCAAAAAAGAAATAGAGCAGACAGAAAAATTATTACACAGCAATAAGGCACAAACCAAAGAGAATTTACTTCAGCTAAAACTCATCAGCAATAAGGTCAATTTGCAGGACAGGGTTATTGATAACCTCAATAAAGACCTCCGTATTTTGAACAATAATATGTACACGATACAGAAAGATATCATCCGGTATGACCGCTTACTGGATACGTTGAAAACCGAATACGCGAAAAGTATGGTATACGCGTATAAGAACCGCAGTAATTATGATTTCATGAATTTTATTTTTTCTGCATCAAATTTCAATGACGCCATCAAACGGATTTCTTATCTGAAAAGCTACAGAGATTATCGCGAGAAACAGGGTGAAAACATCAAAAGAACACAGGAGCTCAGGAAACAAAAAAGGGTGGAGCTTGCAAGCACGAAGGAGAATAAAAATGCCACACTTTCTGTACAAAGTAAAGAAATGGCTGCCCTTGAACAACAGAAGCAGGAAAAAGACCGGATCGTAAATGAATTAAAAAAACAGGGCAAACAATTAAATAATGAAATCGCTGCCAAACAAAAGCAGTTGAAAAAAGTAAGTAATGCCATCGCTGCGGCGATCAAAAAAGCGCAGGAAGAAGCAAAACGTGCAGCTATGGCCAAAGCGGCCGAAGAGGAAAGAAAACGGAAGGAGGCAGAGAAAGCGGCGGCCAAACTTGCAGCCGGCAATACCAATCCTGCAGGAACACCAACCACGGAGACAAAGGCAGTTACTTCGCGCCCGGTAAAAGAAGGGAAGAAAGCACCAGAGTCCATTTTGCTTAATGCGGGAAATATTGAGCTGAACAATAAATTTGAAGCAAACCGGGGTTCGCTTCCATGGCCGGTTGATAAGGGTGTATTATTAATGCATTATGGAACAAACCGGCTCGAGAGTGGAACTGTGGTGAATACCGAATGCCTTACGATCTCTTCTGATATTGGCACTCCTGTAAAAGCCGTGTTTAATGGTGTGGTATCTGTAGTTACTGTAGTGGAAGATATGCAGGTGGTGATCATTCAGCATGGCAGATATTTTACCACGTACAGTAATCTTTCAGGTGTAACCGTACGATCGGGGCAGGAAGTTTCAACGGGTCAGGTAATAGGAAAAGTGGCATCCAATTTTGACGGGATAGGAGCAATAGATTTTTTCATGAGCAATGAAAAAAGCAATTTTAATCCAGAAGGCTGGTTGCGCGACCGTTAAACAAATCTTTTGTAGAGGTCTTCATAGAGCGGCACAATTCTGCTGATGTCAAATTTCTTGGCCTGTTCCAGTGCATGCGCGCGGAAATGTGCAAGGTTATCATCGCTGCCTAAAATATAAATGGCATTTTTAGCCATGTCTTCCACATCTCCCACATTGCTCATATAGCCGCTCACTCCATTGATGTTGATTTCCGGCAAGCCTCCAGCGTTGGTGGAAATCACCGGAACTTCTGCAGCCATTGCTTCAAGCGCAGCCAGTCCGAAACTTTCATACTCACTGGGCAAAAGAAAAAGATCCGCGATTGGAAGTATATCTTCTATCTGCTCCTGCTTTCCTAAAAACCGTATGCTGTCGCCGGCTATCTCATCCCTGGTCATGCTTTCAATATAAGGGCGCTCAGGTCCATCACCGATCAACAATAACTTCGATGGAATGGATTTATTGATCAGCAAAAAAGTTTTTATCACATCATCAACACGTTTCACTTTCCTGAAATTAGATGCATGCACAATGATCTTTTCATTCCCCGGCGCGATAAGGCTTTTAAAAACACGTACAGGACGTTTATTGAAGCGCGAAACATCCACGAAATTGTGGATCACTTCTATCTCTTTGCTGATCTTAAAATTTTTATAGGTCTCTTCTCTGAGGTTATAAGAAACCGCTGTTAGTGCATCGGTTTTTTCCATCGAAAAAGTAACCACGGGGCTATACGTTTTATCCCTGCCCACCAGTGTGATATCCGTACCATGTAAGGTTGTAATTACAGGTATGGTTTTATTATGGGTTCCGAGGATCTGCTTGGCCATATAGGCAGCAGAAGCATGGGGGATGGCATAATGTACATGGAGCAAATCAATCTGGTGGTTGATGACCACATCTACCATTGTGCTGGCCAGCGCGGTTTCATAAGGCGGGAAATCAAACAAAGGATAGGTTGGTACCCTTACCTCGTGGTAAAAAATATTTGTATGAAACCCGCTTAAACGAACGGGCTGCTGGTAAGTGATGAAATGTATATTATGCCCTTTATCAGCCAGGGCTTTACCAAGTTCAGTTGCAAGTACGCCACTTCCCCCAAACGTAGGATAGCAAACAATTGCGATGTTCATGTGCTTCGATTTACCTCCGGCTGCAAGTTAAGCATATTAGGGCCGGCCGTTGAACCCGAATTAACAGCAAAAGATTAAGTTTGTTCAAAGTATGTACGATGCCACGTTTGATTTTCGCATTGATATTTTGTTTAGCTGCATCGCTATTGCAGGCGCAGGATTCAGATTCAGTTATCATCCGGAAAATGGCAAACCAGGTACTGTCCCAGAGTCGCGCATATGAAAACCTCCGTGAACTCTGTAAAAAGATCGGGCCCCGTTTAAGTGGTTCTGCAAATGCTGCCAAAGCTGTTGAATGGGGTAAGCGTATGATGCAGGAAACCGGCGCAGATACCGTATATCTTCAACCCTGTATGGTAACCCACTGGCAACGCGGTGGAAAAGAAACCGCCTATGCTGAACAGGGTTCAACAAGACATGATCTTCGTGTATGCGCATTAGGAAATTCTGTTGGAACAGGCCCGAAAGGCATTAATGCTCCGGTGATAGAAGTGAAAAATTTTGATGAACTGCAGGAATTAGGAACAGAACTCATTAAAGGCAGGATCGTATTCTTCAATTATCCGATGAGAACTGATTTCATCAATACATTTGAAGCATATGGCGACGCAGCGAAATACAGGGTTTTGGGTGCTTCAAGGGCAGCTAAATTTGGTGCTGTTGGAACCATCGTAAGGTCTTTGGCGATAAATATTGATCCGTATCCCCATACAGGGGTATTGGTTTACAATGATTCCTTTCCGAAAATCCCGGCTATAGCTATTTCTACCGAAGACGCGGAATGGTTAAGCAGTGCGCTTCAAAATAAAACCTTAACTGCTGTCGGTTTTACAACCAATTGCCGAAGGCAGAACGATGTACTTTCCTATAACGTGATCGGCGAAATAAAAGGAAAGACTAAACCCGAAGAGATCATTACCGTAGGTGGGCACCTTGATAGTTGGGACCTTGCGGAAGGTGCACAGGATGATGGCGCCGGCTGTGTGCAAAGCATCGAGGTGTTGAGAACCTTTACGCAACTAGGCATAAAACCGGAGCGGACGGTTCGTGCTGTATTGTTCATGAATGAAGAAAATGGCGGAGGAGGAGGCCGGGCATACAGAGATTCTGCGATTGCAGGTAAAGAGCGACAGATCTTTGCGCTGGAATCAGATGAAGGCGGTTTTTCACCAAGGGGGCTCGCTGTGCAGGAGCCTGGATATAATAAAGTGAAAGCATGGGCACACCTGTTTTATCCTTACGGCGTTTATATGATCAACGGGGATGGAGGTGGTTCCGACATAGCACCGCTCGCTAAACTGGGAACAGTTCTGGCCGGGCTTGAACCGGATACCCAACGCTATTTTGAATTGCATCACGCAAGCACTGATGTTTTCGAAGCGGTTTCAAAACGCGAACTAGATCTGGGTATCGTGAACATGGCTGCCCTGGTGTGGCTTGTAAGTAAATATGGAATTAATTAATAGTTTATGCAAGAAGAATTTTCCGCGCTGCCTGTAAAGGAAAAAAAGAAAGGAAGAGGTTTCATAAAATTTGTTGCCTGGTTTTTCATCATTTTTTTTCTTGTGCTGGGATTTATCATTTGGTGGCGCTATTACAATGTTTTTGGTGAAGGTGTGAAATCCGGTGAACTGAATTATGTGGTGAAGAAAGGGAATATTTTTAAGACCTATGAGGGTAAGCTGATACAGGCGGGACTGCGTTCCAGAACTGCAGGTACCGTGCAATCCTATGAATTCGAGTTTTCCATTGCCGACGACAGCATTGCGAATGTTATGATGTTGAACAGCGGTAAATATTTTGATCTGCATTACAGGGAATACAGGCATACCCTTCCCTGGAGGGGTTACTCACGATATATAGTAGATAAGATCATCGGTATGCACGATGCCGTGAGATGATCAGGCCTGAAGAATAAAAATTGCCGGGCGTTTATGTAATTCCGGTATCTGCTTTTTCCAATCTGAAACCTTTTTCGTTTGTACGAATTCGTTAGTGGAGGTGAGGTCGGCTGCTATACAAAGTCTGGTTTCGCCAGAACAGTTTTTCATGATGGTTTGTATCAGCTGGTTATTCCTGTAAGGTGTTTCGATAAAAATTTTGGATGATTGTTGATTCGCGGATTCCTGCTCCAGTTCTCTGATGCGTTTACTGCGTTCCTGCTCATCAATGGGCAGGTAACCAACAAATTCAAACCGCTGCCCATTCATTCCACTTGCCATAAGGGCCAGGATGATCGAATTTGGTCCCGAGAAAGGAACCAGCTTCGCGTTGTTTTTCTGCGCGATATCAACCAGTATTTGTCCGGGATCTGCGATGCCCGGGCAGCCTGCTTCGCTGAGAATTCCTATAGTAAGTCCCTGTTTTAATTTCTCTTTGAAAATGCTGATCTGTTCTGCTTCCACTTTATGGATCGCGTGCCATTCAAACGACCCTATATCAAAGGATTTATCAATTGCTTTAATGAACCTTCTTGCAGACCTTTCGTTTTCTACAAACAATACCCTGCAATCTGCTATGGCCTTGCGGATATAAGCCGGGATGGGCGACAATTCATTTTCAAAAAGCCAGCAGGGTATGAGGTGTACGGTTGCCAACTTAATAAATAACTTGTTTTTTTCTTGCTTCGATGATGGTTAACGTAGCAGCTACCACCGCATAACTGGGCGCGAATAACCAGCCCAGAAAGGGTATCAGGTGCATAAGATAAAATACCATACCGTTCCCGATGGCCAGGCCGCGGTGATGACCGATCAATGCGATGCTTTGCTGCGCGCTCATTTTATTTCTTTCGCAGGAATAATCAAGCATGGAAAATCCCAGGTAATAACATTCCACGAACAGGGATATCAGTGGCATGATCCAGCCCGCAACGGGAATGAATGAAAGCAGGATAAGGGTAATTACATAAACAGTTTGCCACAGCATATTTCTGAATGCAACCCGCACAGCGCGGGCAATGTCGATCATTAGTTGTTTAAAACTAAAGGGGAATTCCCTGTTCTCGATGATGCTCTCGGTTTTTTCACTCAGGTAAGCAAATACAGGAGAACCCACGATAAGAAAGACATATTTGAACAGCGAAAAATAAAACAGCAACAATACGAGCCTTAATATAATTTGCCCTACAATGAATAGCCAGTACAACAAACCGTCATGTTCTTTTTCCAGCCAGTATTTTACATGGGTTTTTTGTAAAGCCCATTCAATGGCAAAATTTGAGGATTTCCAGAAACCGTAAAACCCAAAACTGAAGAGGATAAGATAGATGAGACCGGGGATGAGGATCCATTTCCATAAGCGGTGCTGAAGGATAAAGCGATGTGCCTGACCGTAAGCCTGTATCGCGATGATAATCTCTTTCAGCATGGATTTTCAAGATATTATGAATGGCCAAAGATATTGTAATTGGAATTAGTGCGGTTTTTGAATTCGATGAGCAATTCTGAGCATATGCGAAAAACATTGCCTATATCTTTTTTCGAAGGGGAACAGGTGGTTGAAATTGCCCGTGACTTGTTGGGTAAGATCATTGAGACGCGCATTGATGGCATACGTACAAGTGGAAGGATCGTAGAAACCGAAGCTTATGTAGCGATGGTCGACAAAGCCTCGCATGCTTTTGGAGGCAGGCGTACCGCTCGTAACGAAGCCATGTATGGAAAGCCGGGAACTGCCTATGTGTATATATGTTATGGCATTCATCAGATGTTCAATATTGTAACAAACAAACAGGGTGTTGCTGATGCCGTACTGATACGGGCTGTTGAACCTTTGGATGGAATTCCCAGGATGTTGGAGCGGACCGGGAAATCGAAGGCAGATTTTACTTTAACGAAAGGTCCGGGTAATGTGGGTAAAGCGCTGGGAATACACAAAGTTCATTCAGGAATCAGTCTGACAGGCGAAACGATCAGGATCTGTTATGACGATTATGTTGTAGAGGATGCGCTTGTGGGAAGGAGCGCGCGTATAGGTGTTGCCTATGCCGGTGCAGACGCGTTTATGCCTTACCGTTTCTTCATCAAAGGCAACAGGTATGTGAGTGGAAAAACGGGGAACTAATAAAAAAATCAACAGTCAAAATTCTAAACCCAAAAAGCTAAGAGCAAAAGCAAAGGTCCAGGCGGATCGTTTTACAACATACACCATAACCAAAAATCAAAAGTCAAAAATCCAACAGCTAAAAGCGAAAGGGCTAATCGGGCCGTTATACGCCACATGTTATACTTATATCTAAATCACAAATCATACATCACAGATCGTAATGATTTTCGCAGATAAAAAAAATCCTGCTCCCACTATAGGTTGGGGCAGGACTATGCTGATTGTTTGAAAACCGGTTTAAAATTTCGGACAGGGAATTCCTTTGGATTCGGGTTTGCGTTTAATATAGATGATCGATATTTCAGATCCGCCCCGGCTTGCTGTTGCAGCTTTCAGAGAACTGGTATTGATATCATAACTGGCTCCGATGCGAAGTCCAGCGAATTCAAGTCCGAGATAGGGAATAACTGCATCATTGAACCTGTACCAGGAACCGATGTACAAACTGGTAGGATTAATTTCACCCGGATTTGCATTTAACGCAAGGGCAGCACCAAGGATCGTTTCACTTGCTTTATTCTGGATCTGGTGGATCACAGAAGCGTTTACTGCAACCACATCCGAAACGGGGAAGGTTCCACCACCATGAAGGGTAACACGACCACTGAGGTACCAGTTTTTATCTTTAAAACTAACCCTGGGGCGGTTGATATGATACATGGAAACACCGAGATAATAGTTATTCTCGCCATTTGAAGAACCTGAATACAACAAGCCCGCGTTCATATCAAAATAGTTCTGGTTATTTCCGTTAACCAGGATATCATTTGTAGGTTGCGTAAATCCGTTTTGTGTAAGCTGATCTTCGATAGTGAGTTTATTCACGTCGATGGTCATGCTGCTGTAAGTTGCCTGGAAACCAGCACCGATCGTATTGTATCCATCTTCGTCCAACGCTCTGTGATAAGACATAGACAGGGAACCATAATTCAATTTCAGTGCATTATCTGCGCTGGCATCACTTACCCCTGAGATACCAACACCGAATACATCACCTTCCGGTATTTTGCTCGCGAGAATAGGAAAGTCCACCGAGGCGCTTGTAGTTACATATGCTTTCGGAATAGAAGGCCACTGATCGCGGTGATTCGCTGCGAGGCGCCATTTCCCATCAAATTTTCCTGTAAAGGCCGGATTAAGGGTAAGAGGGGAAGCAAAAAACTGCGAGAAATGCGGATCCTGCGCTTTAACCCCTAAGGTGAAAAGGATAGCAAATAAATAGAAGAGAATTTTTCTCATTATCAGTCTGATTCTAAAACTAAAGATAAACAATTGTGCCAAAAAGCCGGATGTATATGTGTGGATTAACATTCCCGGTTCACCAGCGTTTAGTTTTGGGTCTTGTTCCCATATGCCAGGTCGCCTGCGTCACCCAGACCCGGAACGATATAGCCTTTGGCGGTGAGTTCATCATCAATAGCGCCGCACCAGATCGTAGCTTTTGGCACTTCCCTTCTTACATATTCAATACCTACCGTACAGGCAATCGCACAAACAATATGCAGTTCTTTCATTTCACCTTCGTCCTTCAGTTGATGAATACATTTAACCAGCGAAGATCCGGTTGCCAGCATGGGATCGCTGATGATGAGAATGCGGTCTGTGAGGTCGGGGCAACTGATATACTCCAGGCTGATCTCGAAACTTCCATCCGGATGATGTTTGCGATAAGCACTGAGAAAAGCATTATCCGCACGGTCGAAATAATTCAACAAACCGTTATGCATAGCTAGTCCGGCACGCAGGATCGTTGCCAGAACAGGCTGTTTTTCCAGGACCTCGCAATCGGCTGACCCCATGGGTGTAGTCACTTCCCGCGTGACCCTGGGAAGTTCTTTACTGATCTCATAACCGATGACCTCTGCAATACGTTCAAGATTGCGCCGGAAACGCTGACGGTCCTGCTGGATATCAACGTCTCTTAATTCTGCTATCCAGTTGCTTACTAATGAATGTTGGGCGCTGAGGTTCCTGACCATGAGAAAAAATTAGATATTGTGCTGCCACAAGGCGAACAGCAATAATATCATTTTTATCATCATTAACAAATTATTCCGCAGAGAAATCCGGGGGAACCGTTTATTTTGATGGCATAACCCAAAACCATGAAACAGTTTTCAGGCATCATTATGCTGGTACTGATACTCAGTGCGTGCAGCAATAATAAAACCGATAAGGAGAAGGCAATCACAGACAATTATGAAAGAGGAAAGATAAACGTAGCTGAAATTGAAGCAAAAACCCCTGCCCGTTTTCTGAAAGCAACCGGCGGTGATAAAAAGAACTTACTTGGACAAACGGTGATTCGGGGAGCGGTAGAAAATAAAGCGAAGATCGTTACCTATAAAGATGTTGAAGTTCGTTTGCGTTTTTACAGTAAAACAGGGGTTTTACTGGAAGAAGATCATGAGACCATTTATGATGAAATTGCTCCCGGCGATTCAAAGTCTTTCAAAACCAAATACTTCGCAGCCAAAGGATCCGATTCCGTTGCAATAGATGTGGTTCAGGCTAAGGTGGTGGAATGATCAATTCACTTCGTAAAGAAAACGGAAACCATCCCCATCAAACAAACCTTTATCGCTGAGTTTAAGATGAGGGATCACGAGGAGCGCCATAAACGATAAGGTCATAAATGGTGATTGCAGAGTTGATCCCATTTGTTTTTTTACAAACTGATCGATTTCCGTGTATGCTTTGGAAACCTCATATCCATCTTCCAGGCTCATGAGTCCGGCAACAGGT
>JAEWDG010000331.1 GCA_023390215.1 Bacteroidota bacterium
ATTATATATCTCCTGACGCGAACTATTTGAATGCTGTAAAGCCAAACCTTGACAAAACACCGGTTTTCATTGAAAAATTCAGTGAGTTGTTTGGATTGTATCCTTTCGCAGATGAAAAATACGGACACGCAATGGCAAATATTGGCGGAGGAATGGAACACCAGACGATGAGCACAATGGTGAGTTTCGGTTCTACCCTCATCGCCCATGAACTGGGCCATCAATGGTGGGGTGATCATGTAACCTGTGCCACCTGGAATCATATCTGGCTCAATGAAGGATTCGCCAGTTATTGTGAATACCTGGCAATAGAAAAACTTCCTTCATTATTCCCGACAACTACCGCTTCACAATACATGCAGAACATACATGATTATGTGTTGAGTCAACCAGGTGGTAGTGTATATGTTCCCGATGCGTTTATTTTTGATGAGAACCGGATATTCTCAAGCAGGCTCAGTTACGATAAAGGCGCTGCTATCATTCATAACCTGCGCTGGGAAATGCAGAACGACAGTTTGTTTTTCAATACGTTAAAAACGTTTCAGCAAACATTCAGAGATTCAGTGGCAACAGCTGACGATATGAGGCAGGTTGCTGAAAATGTTACAGGAAGAAGTTTTGCAGATTTTATCAATCAATGGTATTACGGTGAAGGCTATCCGACATTCAACATCACATATTTCAAACAGGGAGCAGACAGTATTGTGTTACTGGTTAATCAGACAGCGAGCGCTCCGTCGGTTACTCCTTTTTTCAAAGGGTATTTCCAGCTTAAAATCCAGTCAGCTTCATTTGATACGACGGTTGTGATTGATCAGACAGCGAACAACCAGCTCTTCCATTTCCATTTTGTCAACCAGGTAACAGGCATCGTAGTGGACCCGGATAACTGGGTTTTAAATAAAGCTGGTACTATCGAAAATGGCGGAATCATTCCAGTTATCATCTCTGATTTTTCAGTTATTACTGACGGAGACTGTAAAGGAAAACTCAGCTGGAATGCCAGCCAGGAATATGGAATTAAAAACTATCAGGTTCAGATCAGTGAAGACGGGAATTTATTTCGCACCGTGTCAACCGTCGATGCAAAGGGAGAAGGCAGCTACACTACAGAGATCGGGCTGCCGGGAGGAAGCTATTTCGTACGTCTTATGGTCACATACCAGAATGGTGAAAATAAATTTCTTGAAACTGCAGCGGTCAATGTAAGCTGCGGAAAAAACAATGAGCTTTCCATCGCTCCTAATCCTGTGCATGAGGATTTGCTCATCCAGTTATGGTGGAACAGAAATCAGCCGGCATATGTTGAAATATATGACGCGAAGGGTTCCAGAGTTTTAAGAAAAAATCAATCGTTGGTCAATGGTGCTAACCTGTTTAGCGTACCTGTCGCTAATTTGCCGAACGGCATTTATTTCTTAAAGCTCAGTGACGGACAAACTTCGCGCACGACGAAGTTTGTCAAAAATTAAAAACCGCCGATCATTCCCATCACTTCGTCGGCTTCTCCGCGATTGAACTCAAATGCCATCTGGCGGTAGTTAATGGTATCTACTATGGTTCCAATAAGACAGAGTCCGCCTGTAAACAGATAGAGTATACCCATACCGAGTTGACCGGTTATGAATCGTTGCACCCCTGCGCAGCAAACAAAACCGAGCAGACAGCAGATCAGTATCGTTTCGGATTTTTTTCTTCTCCCGTTGTAAATCACAATGAAATTCCTGAGTTTGTCCTCGTTCAGGTTTCTGGTTAGTTGCTGCAGATAAGCCAGTTCATCGGGCTCAACTGCGGGGATGGAAAGCAGTAGTTGGTCGGATGCCATGTATCAAAATTTTAAGGGTTCTTATAAACAATAGGGTTACGCGATGAAGGATGATGAGGGTGGCTGGAATTCCAAAATAATGTGCCCGGATGGATGACTGAAAGTCGAGATGCAGTGCGTTATTGATTGAATGGCCGATTCCGCAGCCCGGGCAATGGGAAAAGCCCAGCCAGTGGAAAAAACACAGGCTTTGTGTATTATCCCCCATGAAATACAGAGCAGTGAGAGCCGACATCCAAAAGATCAACTCAATATTGAGTTTGAGAAATTTAAGCATCAACTTAAAGATACGAAGGGAAACAGGCAAAATGCAGTGACTAATGTAAGGGAAGGTATAGATATGAGATTTCTTGTAACCCCTAAAAAATTGCGTGCAGGGAACCCCCAACAATATTGAAGAATTGAAACGTAATCAAATAAAAAAAACCTGTCATGACGGAGCTTGTCGGGATGGTTGATTCCCCGTCCGCAGGCTTTCAGCGGGCAGGGAAGAGTTACGACCTCACTGATATTTTCAAAATCAAACAACGGAAATAAAAAAGCCCCGTCGATTGACGGGGCTTGTCGGGATGGTGTGATTCGAACACACGACCTCCTGGTCCCAAACCAGGCGCGATAACCGGGCTACGCTACATCCCGAACGAAAGATTTGACGGCGGAGAGGGAGGGATTCGAACCCTCGGTACAGGTTTAAGCCCGTACAACGGTTTAGCAAACCGGCCCTTTCGGCCACTCAGGCACCTCTCCTAAAGAACTTTTCCTGTTGAAGGGCAGCAAAAATACAATGCTTTTATTATACCCCCAAACTTTACAGCCATATCCATAAAAAAATCCGGCGAAGGCCGGATCATTATTAATTTTTTTATTGCTGTTACATTGCAGCAAGCTGTACTTTCTGCTGGAGTTCGAGAACACTTTCTTTAAATAAGTTATCAGTATCCATCAAATCTTTAACTGTTTGGCAGGAATGAATGACGGTAGTATGATCTCTTCCTCCAAAATGTTCCCCGATGGTTTTAAGGGAATTTTTTGTAAATGCTTTGGACAGATACATGGTGATCTGTCTGGCCTGAACGATTTCCCTTTTACGGGTCTTCTGCAGCAGCTTATCGTAAGGAACATCAAAATATTCGCATACCATTTTTTGTATGGCATCTATAGTGATCTCCTTGCTGGAGGATTTTACAAAGTTGCGAAGTACTTTCTTTGCCAACTCGAGATCAATTTCTCTCTTGTTTAGCGAAGATTGTGCCAACAGGGATATCAATGCACCTTCCAGTTCGCGTACGTTACTGCTGATATTATAGGCTATATATTTAACTACTTCACGTGGCATTTCAAGCCCATCGGCTTTCATTTTCTTTTCGAGGATCTCGATCTTGGTTTCATAATCCGGAACCTGCAGATCGGCACTCAGCCCCCAGCGGAATCGGCTCAGCAACCGCTCCTGGACCCCTTCGAGGTCTTTAGGCGATTTATCGCTGGTAAGTATCAGTTGTTTACCGCTCTGGTGCAGATGATTAAAAATAGAGAAGAACGCATCCTGTGATTTTTCAGCCCGGTTGAAAAACTGAACATCATCAATGATCAGCACATCTATCAATTGATAAAAATGTATAAAATCATTGATCGCGTGGTTGCGGCTATGGTCGATAAACTGGTTAATGAATTTTTCAGAGCTCACATATAATACTACTTTATTACTGTGAAGCCTTTTCACTTCATTGCCAATAGCCTGGGCGAGATGTGTTTTACCTAATCCCACGCCGCCATAGATGACGAGGGGATTAAAAGAAGTAGCACCCGGTTTTTCCGCCACTGTTTTTCCCGCCCTTCGGGCAACGCGGTTACAATCGCCTTCAATATATGATTCGAAAGTATAGGCGTGGTTGAGTTGAGGATCGATTTGCATCTTCTTCAACCCCGGTATCACAAACGGATTTTT
>JAEWDG010000034.1 GCA_023390215.1 Bacteroidota bacterium
GGATACGAGTATGACCAGTGCCGGCAGTAACATGGGCACACAGAATGAGTTTGTAAATACAGCGGCTAATGATGGCATGATGGAAGTTCAACTCGGTGAATTGGCCCAGAAAAATGCTTCAGCTGAATCAGTAAAGAACTACGGGTCAATGTTGGCCAAAGATCACAGCAAAGCCAACGATGAATTGAAATCTATTGCAGCAGCAAAAAATATTGCCGTCCCCGCAAGTTTAAGCGCTGATCATGCCAGTCATCTTCAGGAGATGACGGCTAAAACGGGAAAAGATTTCGACAAAGCTTATATTGATATGATGGTGGAAGATCATGGTAAAGCTATTGATCTGTTTACCAAACAATCAAATGATAATTCAGATGCAGAGTTACAGGCATTCGCAAAGAAGACACTTCCCACGCTGAAAAAACATTTGGAGGAAGCAAAGAAATTGCAATCAAAAATGTAAGCATCGTCAGGAATATATTCCTGTCAGGCCCTGCCCTAACCGGCGGGGCTTATTCTTGCAGAGGGAACGGATTCCCGCGGTGACAGGTATTACAACTCACGGCATTAAGATAAACCGGATCTATTCTTTTATCGAAATAAAAATATTTCTGGTTGATGTCGATCATCATACGGATCATGTTGCGCGCTTGTTCTTTCATCTGTGTATCCGCTGCAAAATCCAATTCTTCTTGTTTACCATTTTCATTCTCAACCATAGAAGAGCTATGGCAAAAATCACATTTAACACTTAACGCTTTACAATAGGCTGACATCATACTGTCAAGTTGATGTTCTGTTATATCCCCTGGTAGCACTTTCAGATTTTTAAATTTCGTGTGTTTAAATGAAGCAGAAATACCCAAAACAGATATGATAAAAAGCGCGGCCATCAAGAAAGATTTTTTCATCGGAGAAATATAATTTTAATCCAAAATAAGTTTAAATAAAGAACAAACGCTTGCTTAGATTTGATAAATAAAATTTGGACACCTTCCACGGCATTGATCCTTCGTTTTTCAAATTTGTAAGATGAAAATACAGCCCTTATTTCGTGTTGCTGATATAAGCGATCTGCCAGAAATCGTATCTATTTACAACAGTACCGTAGCTTCCCGCATGGTAACTGCCGATACAGAACCTGTAACTGTTGAATCGCGTAAGGCATGGTTTAAGGCCCACGATTCTGCCCGAAGACCACTCTGGGTAATCGTTTTACACGAACGGATTGCAGGGTGGATCAGCTATCAATCGTTTTACGGAAGACCTGCATATAATGGAACCATTGAACTGAGCATCTATCTGCATAGTGATTTCAGAGGTAAAGGGCTGGGATCAAAAGCGCTCGACTATGCGATATCAAGAGCAGGCGATTATCATGTGAAGGCGATGATCGGAATTATTTTTTCGCACAACATCCCCAGCCTGAGGCTATTTGAAACAAAAGGATTTAAACATTGGGGAGCGCTACCCGAAATTGCAGAGATCGATGGTAAGAAACTCAGTGTGACGATCCTGGGTAAACATTTGGATTAATTGACCAGAACTTCATAAAGTTTCTCCAGTTCAGCGGGAAGATCACTGCAAAAGCCAGGATGAACTTTTGAACATTGAATTGAAGTGCTTCTTGTAGCAGTTAACCAGCGGAAGCGTTCTGCCGGAATCAAACTGGCAATAGGGCTGCGTGGATGATTACCTTTTGCGATTGCCTGAAAAGCACAGAGATATTCCTGTATTTCATCCCAGTCTACACCTGCATCAAAAATTTTGCATCGTGAAAAATCCTCCGTAAATTTTGTATCGATATAGCGGGCTGTTTTGCTGAACAGGATCACACCAATATTGATGAACTCCTCACGTTCAACCCTGGGTACGAGCCTGATCACCGCATATTCATATAACTGCTGCCCTTGCATCTTCTATCGATTTAATGAGTTCGTTCAAAGCGGAAATTCTTTCTGAAAGGAACCGTGTATATGCTTTCCGCTTCGCCTCTACACAATCAAATATATCGAGTGGCTGCAACCACTCCGATGGAACCAGGTTTACTACATTCACTACTACTTCTGGAGTCAGCGCATATTGGATGCGCTCCTTGGCCCTTTCCAGTTCCAAAGCCTGGCGCAGGAGCACATGATCTCTGATGAGTGTGAACGGTTGTCTGATCTTTTCTTCCCAGTTCATCCAGGAATGATGAAAATAAAGTGCTGCACCATGGTCTATCAGCCAGAGTTCTTTGCGCCACATGAGCATATTTGTATTTCGGGCGGTACGGTCTACATTTAATAATATAGCATCGAACAATACGATCAGGCTCGCAAGAAACGGATCAATGACGGAGGCTGCCGGATCGAAAGTTACAGAACCCGATAAATAATGCAGCCCCAGGTTCAGGCCGGTGCTGGCCTTTAAAAGATCTTGTATTTCCTCATCCGGTTCTGTTCTGCCAAATGCTTCATCCAAACGGGCGAATACAATTTCGGGTACGGCTAACCGTATGGCCCTGGCAAGTTCTCCACCGATCAATTCTGCGATCAATGCTTTTTTTCCCTGGCCGGCACCCCTGAATTTAAGCACATATAAAAAACCATCATCAGCCTCTGCTATCGCAGGGAGTGACCCACCCTCACGCAACGCGGTCACATACCGAACCACATTAACATTCCTGATCTTTTCCGCCTGTTCCATTATTTCACGAAAATAGAAGTTCTGATTAATCTTTAGGAATGAAAATGCCCCGCAAAATTGCAGGGCATTGATATTAACATGAAAGAACTATTTGATCCTGTTGGATTCTGATTCCAGCCCGGTTTGTCTTTGTCTTGAATTTTTAACCTGGCTGTTCCCGAATCTCCAGCTAAGAGAGGCTCTGAACGTCTGGCTTTCCCAGGTTCCTTTTCCTCTCATATACAGCCCGCCAAAATCCGTTGTCATCCTCCAGCCTGCTGTGTGAAACAGGTCTGTAGCACTCACTTTCAGCGTCATTTTCTTATCCAGCAATAATTTCTGCAGTCCGATATCTACCCCTGCCTGTGAACTTGCCCGCGAAGTTCCCGCCCAGTAACTCGGACCATGGAACCAGCAACTCGCCTCAGCAGAATAATCCTTACCGAGCGTAAAGCTTTGTTGAATATAACCGCCATAGGTGCCAAAAGAATTACGAACAGTTTTTCCGTTATACGCACCTTTCAGGTCCTGATAATTGTACCAGAGGTTTATGTACCCGTTCCACCATTTACGAACAGAAAAATTTGAACTTATACTGGCGTTATAGATTTTCTGAGAAGCAAGGTTTCTTTCCTGAACAAAGGTTGTATTACCTGCGGTGTCCGTTACCTGTGTACTGAAATTTTTCACATTCGCAAAACCTACGGTTGTGTTGATCTTGCTTAAGAATGTATGTGTAAGTTCAATATTGTCGGTGTATTGCGGCTGAAGAAATGCGTTTCCTTTTTCAAAGGTCAATTCATCAAGTTTATTTTCAAAGGGATTCAGATCCTGATAACTTGGCCTGTCGATACGACGGCTGTAGGTAAGGTTTAGGGCATTCTTATCATTGATATTCCAGGTAAGGGCTGCACTGGGGAACAGATCCAGGTAATGGCGTTTTACAAAATCCTCCGCGCCGCTGTTCCCGTCTTTTCTCGTAAGATCTCCTTCACTGTTTGTTTGTTCGGCACGCAAACCGGCCTGCATACTCCATTTTTTTCCCAGGGGCGTGTTATAGTTCAGGTATGCAGCATTCACATTTTCCTTGTACTGGAAATCATTACTCCGGGAAAGTTGCATTTCCGGATTACCATCTACATCATTGAAAAAGTCGAAGGTGTTTTTCGTAGTCACAAAGGCCGTCTTAAATCCATAACCGAATTTTCCTTTTCCAAGTTTCTGTTCACCATCAGCTTTTAAAGAAAAGATAGAAATTCGGGTGGGTGTGTAGTTCCGGTAAATCACGGTATATAAAGGATTTCCGCTCTGATCTACATAATTATTTGGCTGATAGCCCCTGCGTACATCATCAAATATTCCGTAGTCAACATCTACATTGTATTCCTTCCCGCTTGTATCCGCAAAACGGTAATTCAGGTTGAAGTTGGCGTTTGTCCGGTTACCCTTCACATTGTTGGTTGAATTCAGATCTTTCTCGAATTTATTGGTAGGATTATAACTGATGGAAGTTTTCGTGCTGCTTATCCAATCGATACTGCCCGTGCTTGTGTTTGTCAAAAATCCGATCGTGCTCTTGTCGTTTATGAAATAATCAACACCAGCCTTTAGGTTCATCACTTTTCTCTTGCTGGTATTCGTGGATAGCTGATCGTAAAGTGAATCATTCTGAATCCGGTAAAAACCAAGTGTGTTACGGTAGTTTCCAATATTACCGCTGAGGTTACCAAACACATTCACTTTTTTATTCCGGAAATTTAATCCCAACGAACCATTTGCTTTTGGTGTTATCCCCTGAACAAATCCCAGGTTCACATTTCCATTCGTACCGTATTTTTTATTTTTCTTCAACCGGAAATTGATTACCCCTGCATTGCCGCTCGCATCATATTTAGCACCGGGATTACTGATCATTTCTATTGCTTCCACATCATTGCTGTTGATGCCTTTTAAATACTCGGCAACTTCTTTTGAATCCAATTGCATCAGTTTTCCATCCACATAAATTTTTACTCCCGATTTTCCTTTCATTGTGATATTATCATTGTTGTCTACCTGCACACCGGGAGATTTTTGCAAAAGTTCAAGGGCATTGCTACCGGTTGCATTTATACTTGCCTCAACATTGAAAACAGTTTTATCCGCCTTCACTTCGATGAGGGGCTTTTTTGATCTTACAACAACGGCGCCCAGGCTAACAGGAGTAGGCTCAAGGTGAATGGATGGCACAACAAGATCAGACGATCCGCTAAAATCTAATTTCGATGAACTAAATGTTTCGTACCCAACAGCTTCGATTCTCACAAAATAATTACCTGCCGATGCCGGCCGGATGTCAAATTCACCGTCGGAATTCGTTATCCCGGTTTTTAGTAAGCTGCTGTCGGCAGATAATAAACTGACACTTGCATACGCGACGGATTGCTTTTTCTGATCCGTAACTTTTCCCCTGATGGTTGCCCCGGGGCTTTGGGCCTGAGTCTGCTGTAGCACAAGGCATACGAGTCCCAGCAACGTGGTTAATAGTTGTTTCATGGCTTTATACTTTTGGCTGTTAATAAATAACAATACAAAAGAAGGAAAAGCATAATCTGTTTCCATATCAATTGTGATGAAACAGCATTAAGGGAAGATGAGCGGAAGAAATAACAGTGACTAACGGTTTCGGAGAAACGAATCCTCTCCGCAACAGTTTCGGAATGGCACGGATAGATAAATGATATGATGAACGACCCTGATAAGACCGTTTTATTATAATAAACAGTCTATTTCAAATAATGAAAATAACGGTGGTAATTTGGTACTCGTCAATCTCAACCATTCTTCAGAACCCGGCAAACTGGTCAACAGCATATAATCCCGGTTATTCCGGCCGGAACATCCTTTTGTTTAGCAATCGCGGAGGAATTTGACGTAAATTTCAACAGGCAGGTAAATGGAAAAAACGCAAGGGGTATATTTATCCGGCAGGCGACCAGAGATTTACGGATCTGCTCAGCTCTCATATTTTAAATTATTTTATTGATTTTCGCTGCAGCATATTTTCGGCTATTACACGTAATTTTAGGCATTATACTGGCTTTTAGATTTATGAAAAAACAAATTATGTTTCGCTCCCTACCCGTGATTCTGCTGATCCTGGTTGGCCAGGTTGGTTTCTCACAGAATTATCTGTATAATCTTGTGGAATCTCAGAGAAAATTATTGAAAGCTCCGGCCCGGGAATTGTCGATATTCAAAACATCCTCCAATGCGGCGATCAAGGCTGACCTGTCTTCCACACTCCGTCAATTCGATTTATTTGAGGTCGATCCTTTACAACTCTCTATTATCCGCAAGACCAGGCCGGAATTAATTAAACTCATCATTCCCGCATCCGGAGGAACGATCTCACTGGAATTGTTGCAACAGGATATTAACACTTCAGGTGATTTCAGTTTCAATACGCTTTCCGGAGATGGAAAAAAGGCAACCGCAAGCACTGACCAGGGTTATCATTACCGGGGATATGTTAGCAATGATCCCAATTCGATTGCTTCATTCAGCAGTTTTGAAAACGGAGAAGTGATGATCATGTTTTCAAACGCTGATGATAATTATACGCTCGGTCTTGTAAAAGGTACATCAACCAATATGTACTTTACAGAAATGGCCAAATACGTTCACCATTATCATTTACATGCCATAGCGACGACGATCCAGCCCTGGACCTGACTACTCCGAATAGCCAGAGAATTTCAAACGTAGAACCGCCCGCCCAGGGAATCCCGGCGCCGCTTTGTCAAAAAGTGCGCTTCTACTGGGAAGCTTCCAACAAACTTTATTTCAATAATTTTTCCAGCAATTTAACGCTGACGCAAAATTACCTGTCCGGAGTTTTTAATCAGGTGGCAACGATGTACGCGAACGAGGGAATAAAAGTGGAATTGGCATCTACTTCAGTATGGACAACACTTGATCCTTACAATACATCTACTTCCTCATCCGGCTTAAATGACTTCAGAAGCCGCTGGAATATTCAAACAAATAGTTTCAATGGTGATCTGGCTATGCTCGTAGACGGGGGCTCTACCAACAATGGTGGTGTGGCCTATTTGCTTCCCTCTTTATGTTCAAGGGATTTTGCATATGGGTACTCAAATGTCTATGGTTCATTCAACACGGTGCCTACTTATTCGTGGGATGTGGAAGTGCTCACTCATGAGATCGGGCATAATATGGGTTCTCATCATACACACTGGAGCGGATGGATGACCGGATTCAACGGGAGCTGCGGTGCCATCGATAATTGTTATACGGTGGAAACAAGCACAAACTGTTCTGCCTGCCTGGCTACTACCAATACCAACCCTTCTGCACCGAGCGGCTTTAAAGGATCGGTAATGAGTTACTGTCACCTTCGTTCGGGTATAGGAATAAACCTCGCAAATGGTTTTGGCCCCTTACCACAGGCCGTGATAAGATCAGTAGTCAGCGCTTCTACTGCCTGCACACAAAGGGAAAATCTTTGGACGGGTGCGGTAAGTACTGCCTGGGAAACCTCAGGCAACTGGAGCTGCAATGCCGTGCCGGATGAAACTACCGATGTTACCCTGCCTACAGGTTTAACAAATTATCCCGTTGTTAGTAGCTCCGCAGTATGCAGAAAGCTTACCCAGCCTTCCGGAACCAGTGTTCGTGTTAACAGCGGGTTTAGTTTACGCGTCGCGGGTAGTCAGTAATGCTTCTAAT
>JAEWDG010000035.1 GCA_023390215.1 Bacteroidota bacterium
CAGAAGAGGTGGATAAATGGTAGGGAGATCTATGGTCTATGATGTGTGATGTATGATCTATGATCTGTAATTTATGATTCTGCCTGTAAGTATAAGTGGGCAATAGTAAGTGATAAAATATCTGCGAAAATTTGCGCGATCTGCGGGAAATAATTCTGTGATAATCTGTGCAATCTCTGGGAAATTTGCGGGAATTGAATCTATGTTTAATATCCGCGAAAATTTGCGCGATCTGGGAAATAATTCTGTGATAATCTGTGCAATCTGTCGGAAATGAATCTATGTTTAATATCTGCGAAAATTTGCGCGATCTACGGGGAATACTTCTGTTATAATCTGTGCAATCTCTGGGAAATTTGCGGGAATTGAATCTATGTTCTATAATGTATAATTTATGATTTTCTTATTTTGACTTTTGATTTTTGAATTGAGCTTTATGCATTTTCATTTCTGTCTCTCCATTTCTTGTACTGATTAATCAGGCCATTCGTTGAACTATCGTGAGTGGTAACTTTCCCATCGCCCTGTAATTCCGGAAGTATATTTTGAGCCAGTTGCTTTCCCAATTCTACGCCCCACTGATCGAAACTGTAAATGTTCCAGATCACGCCCTATGTAAAAATCTTGTGTTCATAATAAGCGATGAGCTGACCTAAAGTAAAGGGTGTTATTTTTTTTATCAGGAACGAATTGGTTGGACGATTTCCTTCAAAAACCCGGTATGGATTTTCATGCGTTTTTCCGTTCATTAGAGCCTCGGTTTGCGCGAAGAAGTTACTGATGAGTTTTTCCTGATGATCACCCACAGGATTATGTGATTGCGCGGCAACAATAAAATCGCAGGGTATGAGTTCGGTGCCCTGGTGTATGAGCTGGTAGAACGCATGCTGACCATTTGTTCCAGGCTCTCCCCAAATCACGGGACCACTCTGGTAGGTCAACAGTTTTCCATTCCTGTCAACATGCTTGCCGTTGCTTTCCATATTTCCCTGTTGAAAATATGCAGGAAAGCGGTGAAGATACTGATCGTAAGGAAGAATGGCTTCGGTTGCCGTTCCGTATAAATTCCGGTACCAGATTCCGATCAGCGCCATGATAACGGGAATATTATCTTTCCATTCTTTCTCGCGGAAATGATCGTCCGTATGTGCTGCGCCTTTGAGCAGGTCTTCAAAATTATTATACCCGATCATCAGTGCGATGGACAGTCCGATAGCGCTCCAGAGACTATACCTTCCGCCTACCCAATCCCAGAAAACAAACATATTCCGGGGATCGATTCCGAATTTCTCAACTTCTTCCTTATTTGTGCTCAGCGCCACAAAATGTTTGGCGATATCAGTTTCAGATCCGCCCTGTTCAAGGAACCATTTTCTCGCAGTATGGGCATTGGTCATGGTTTCCTGTGTAGTAAATGTTTTGCTGGCAACCAGGAATACGGTTTCTTCAACATTAATCTCCTTAAAAGTTTCCGTGATATGTGTGCCATCGATATTACTCACAAAATGGGCATTCATACCGTCTATCCAGTAAGGTTTAAGCGCCTCCGTTACCATCACCGGTCCCAGATCACTTCCACCGATGCCAATGTTCACCACATATTTAATGGGTTTGCCGGTATATCCCTTCCATTCGCCTGAATGGATCTTCGCGCAGAAATTTTTCATTTGTTCGCGCACAGCAATCACCTGGGGCATCACGTCCTCTCCATCCAGCATAACGCGTTCACCGGAAAAATTACGCAGGGCAGTGTGCAATACGGCGCGGTGTTCCGTACCATTGATCTTTTCAGCATTGAACATCGCCTCACGCGCTTCAGCAAGTTTGCATTCTTCTGCAAGGCTGATCAACCTTTGAAGAATCAACGTATCAAAATTATTCTTACTATAATCAAATAGGATATCTCCATCCTGGATGGAATATTTATCAAAACGCGAACTATCCTCTGCGAAATAGGTCCCGATCTTTTTATCTCGGTTTTTTGTAAATAACGTATCGAGTTCCTTCCAGGCGTTCGTGGTTGCAGGATCTATTTCAGGAAACATGAGTTATATAAATTTTAGATATGCTCAATTACGGTTACCAGTCTTTCAATCATCTCCGGACTAACATCCAGATGCGTCACCATCCTGACCTGGGTAGGGGAGATGGCCATGCATTTAATATTATGTTCGAGAAAATATTGCGCCAGTGATTTCGCTGTAAAGCGGCCTATCACTTCAAAAATGATCATATTTGTTTCCACCGGAAGCATTTTTCCAACAAAATCCTTTTTGAGAAGCTGGTGGGCAATGTACTTTGCATGGTTATGATCTTCCGCTAACCGGTCGATATGATGATCCAGCGCATAGATACAAGCAGCAGCAAGGTATCCCGCCTGGCGCATTCCGCCTCCGAAAACCTTTCTTACCCTTCTTGCCCGTTGGATGAAATCTGCGTCACCGATCAACACACTGCCAACAGGCGCTCCCAAACCTTTGGAAAAACAAAGCGAAATACTGTCGAAAATATCGCCATGTTGTTTAGGAGTTTCCCCTGTTGCAACCAGCGCATTCCACAGTCGGGCGCCGTCCAGATGTAACTTTAAATTATTTTCTAAACAAACATTTTTAATTGCCTGTAATTCAGCATTATCGTATATGCTGCCGCCTCCGCGATTGGAAGTATTTTCCAATGAGACCAGACGGGTTATGGGTTTGTGTACGTCCTCGGGATTTATAGCTTCGAGTACCTGGCCGGCGGTTATTCGGCCCCGGTCGCCGGGTATCAATTTCGACTGGCAGCCGCTGTTGAAAGCGATGCCGCCTCCTTCATAAATGTGGACATGGCTGAGCGTTTCACAGATCACTTCATCCCCAGGCTGGGTATGACATTTAATCGCGATCTGGTTGGTCATCGTTCCGCTGGGGCAGAAGAGACCAGCTTCTTTTCCGAACATCGACGCAACCCTATCCTCCAAATCATTAACAGTGGGATCTTCCCTAAATACATCATCTCCAACCCTGGCTTCAAACATGGCCTTTAACATGGGTGGGGTTGGCCTGGTAAACGTGTCAGATCGAAGGTCAATCATGGGGCAAATGTAGCAAATGAGCGACCTAAAACTAAAATTGAAGAGCTATTGATATTTGAATAAACATTCTATATTTTTATGACGTGGGGGTTGTTTTAACATATTTTAAATCAATATTTTCTATTTTTCGCGTATTTCATTATGAAATGCGATTTACGCATGGTAACTTTGCAGGCGCTTTTGTCGAAAGTTCCTTGCATTTTATTGATATGCAACAGAATCCCAACAAAATGTGTCTACTAACTGTTATTCTTTCAGCTTAACCAATTACAATGAGGCAATTAAAGATCGCTACGCAGATTACGAACAGGGATTCCCAGGCAGTTGAAAAATACCTGCAGGAGATCTCCAAGATTTCGATGATCACTCCTGAGGAAGAAACTATTCTTGCTCAAAAAATCAAGATGGGAGATCAGCGTGCGCTCGACAAGCTCGTTCAGGCTAACCTTCGTTTCGTGGTTTCCGTTGCGAAACAGTATCAACACCAGGGGCTTTCACTAAGTGATCTGATCAATGAAGGAAATCTCGGTTTGATCAAAGCGGCTCAACGCTTCGATGAAACCAAGGGTTTCAAATTCATCTCTTACGCGGTTTGGTGGATCCGTCAGTCGATCCTTCAGGCTTTGGCCGAACAGGGACGTCTGGTTCGTCTTCCGCAAAACAAGATCGGCACCTACAACAAAGCCAACAAAGCTTATATGGCTTTTGAACAGGAACACGAAAGGGAACCTTCTACAGAAGAACTCGCCGAACTACTTGAAATGAGCGAAACGGAGATCAACAACATCTTCCAGTCGAACACCCGTCACACTTCTCTCGACGCACCCGTGCACGAAGCAGAAGACGTTGCCATGGGCGACCTGCTCAAGGGTGGAGCAGAAACCGATGAAGACGTTATGCACGATTCATTGAAAAATGAGATCCGCAGGGTATTAAAATCCTTAAGCCCACGCGAAGCAGAAATCGTGAACGCATACTTCGGGCTGGATGGTGAGAATGGTGTAACCATCGAACAGATCGGACAGAAATATGATCTTACCAAAGAACGTATCCGCCAGATCAAGGAACGCGCAATCAAACGTCTTCAGAAGGCCCGCTACAGCGGCGCACTGAAAGCGTATCTTGGATAATATTACACAAAAGATCTTAACCGGAAAATCTTGGCCCCGCAAATTGCGGGGCTTGTTTTTTTAAAAATACCGTTAAGCGGGTATAGTAATACGTTAGTTCAATTTGAATTTTTGCCGCTCAAAAAAGCAGCATCAATGAAAAGAATTTTTTACAGCCTGTTGGCCATGTTCGGTCTTACGGGTTCAGCATTTGCCAACGACATTCAATTAGCTAATACGGGACTGGCAAATCAAAACACTACAGCTCACACGGTAGAAGTGAAGTTCGATGTGAACTGGAAAAACAGTTGGCGTACGAGCACCAATGAATCAAATTATGATGGCGCCTGGGTGTTTATTAAATTCAGAAAATTAAATACCAGCCTCTGGCAACATTGCTCTCTTAATACCGCAGGATTTACCGCACCATCCGGAAGTACGATCAAAGTAAGTTCAGATCAGAAAGGCCTGTGGATTTACGGTTCATCAAATTTTATTGGAGATGCAAATTATACCGGCGCCAAAGTGGTTTGGAATTATGGTTCCAACGGAGTGCTGGAT
>JAEWDG010000086.1 GCA_023390215.1 Bacteroidota bacterium
GGATTTAACGGCCCGTTGCCGATCCATGAAATCACCCTCTCTGCCGACAAGGTTAACAACAAGCATCAGTTCAAATGGAATGTTGTGGCCGATGAGCCTGTTCAGACCCAGGAACTCCAAGTCTCTGATGATGGCACCAACTTCAAATCGCTTGCAGTATTTGACGGGCAACCAACCCAATTCAGCTACCTTCCCACTGCAACGGGTACACTCTATTACCGCCTGAAAGTAGTTTCTGTTGTCAATGAAACGGCCTATTCAAATGTTGTGGCACTCAAATCGGATGGGAACAACGTCAAACCATTTACCGTGTCCACGCTTGTTCGCGACCAGATTATCATACATGCGCCGGAAAATTTCCGCTATGCGATCTTTGATGGAAATGGCCGTATAATAGCCACTGGTACGGGTTCCGGCGGAACAAACTATGTGAACATGTACAATAAAACAGCAGGTTTTTACGTTATTCAAATGTTCACTGACACCATAAAACAATCTGAAAGAATTATAAAACAGTAAGGTAGATTCATGTGTAAGTTAGGGATCAGCGTTAGGGGCTGGTCCCTTTTTTTATGCATATTTCTGCTTAGTGAATTTTCAACATTTCCACATTTATTGATTTCATAACCTTAAGGAATTCAACACCCCTCTATTTCTTCGTATATTTAGTAAACATCAGTTTACATTATGCTTTGGAGAAAATTCAACGGGGACGCGATTCAGCTCCCTATCAAAGAAGCGGTGGAACTTGCGATCAGAAGAGAAACTGCTTCAGGTTACAAATTAAAAGTCTGTATTGGCACCGACAGCCAGGTGAAGGGTAAAGAAACCGAGTTCGCCACCGTAATTGTTTTTTTGCGGGAAGGTCATGGTGGCTTTATGTTCATTCACAATGAAAAAACCCTGGTGAAATACAGCATTAAAGAACGTATGCTTGTAGAAGTGGCAAAGAGTATTGAAACTGCCTATGAGTTATGTAATCTTTTTACAGAATTTGATGTGGACATGGAAGTACATGCCGACATCAATACCAATCCGAATTTCAAAAGTAATGAGGCCTTGCGTGAAGCCATGGGATACATCCTTGGTATGGGCTTCGCATTCAAGGCAAAACCTGAAGCATTTGCCAGCAGTAGTTGCGCAAATAAAATCGTGAACTAGTTCTCAGCTTCCAGGCCCAGGTTGGTTTCTCCGATAAAGGCGAGAATTTTTTCCCGCCCGGATTTCTTTATCGCACTGGAAACAAAATGTTGCGGTAGAAACTGCCATATTTTCTTCATGGCTTCCATAAAATCTTTTACATTTTTACTTACGGTTCGCTGATTTTCTTTATCTGATTTCGTAAATACAAGCGTAAAAGGCACATCCCACTTACTGAGGTTTGCCAGAAATTCCAGGTCGATTTTCTGAGGAGAATGGCGGGAATCTATTAACACAAAGACCATGGTAAGGTTTTCTCGCTTGCGCAAATAATTTTCGATCATCTGCTCCCATTTCCTGCGGCTCGACTGGCTAACTTTTGCAAATCCATATCCCGGAAGGTCCACCAAATACCAGTTTGATCGTATTGCGGAAGATCCTGTTCCAATTACACTGCTCACTTCAAAATGATTGATAAGCTGGGTTTTGCCGGGTGATGCTGAGGTTTTCGCCAGTTTCTCTTTGTTGCACAGCATGTTGATAAGGCTGGATTTGCCCACATTACTTCTGCCAATAAAAGCATACTCGGGTCTGTCGGGAGTCGGGCATTTGCTGTAGTCCGGACTGCTGATCAGATATTGTGCCTTATGGATCTGCATGCATTAATTTTTGCAAAAGTAAAACAGTATGGTGAGCATCAGCGTTTATGAAACGGAAGGCATTATCTATCTTTGCCCGCTCATGGCTGAATTTGCCCACGATACCGTTGTTCCGTACAGGAATTCCAACCTGCAAAAAAAAGAACAGGTGGCGGAGATGTTTAATGATATTTCCCACCGTTATGATTTTCTGAATCGCTTTCTGAGTGCAGGTATCGATCAGGGCTGGAGAAAAAAAGCGATCCGGCAACTTGAAGATATCAATCCAAAAAGCTTACTTGATGTTGCTTCCGGAACAGCCGATATGGCGTTGATGGCATATCGTATGCTTAACCCTGAAAAAATAACAGGGATCGATATCAGTGAAGGAATGCTGGAAATCGGCAGACAAAAGATTGCAAAAGCAGGTATAAACGCAATAGAACTGTTAAAAGGAGACAGCGAAGCAATAAATTTT
Organism: Bacteroidota bacterium; assembly: GCA_023390215.1. Classification (GTDB taxonomy): domain Bacteria; phylum Bacteroidota; class Bacteroidia; order Chitinophagales; family Chitinophagaceae; genus Ferruginibacter. Next base: position 2,257 of record JAEWDG010000086.1, read on the forward strand.
GAAACAAACTCGTTTGACGCGGTAACTGTTGCCTTCGGAGTTCGTAATTTTCAGGACCTGCAACAGGGGCTCTCTGAGATTTTCAGGGTGTTGAAACCGGGAGGAAAACTTGTAGTTCTCGAATTCAGCAAACCAAAGTCACCGCTGGTAAAATCATTTTATAACATTTATATGAAGGTCGTTACCCCGAACATGGGTAAGATCTTTTCCAAAAACCGCCACGCATACGAATATCTCGACGCATCTATTCAAAAATTTCCGGAAGGAAAACAGTTTTTAGAAATTCTGGATAACACCGGTTTTCAAAAAACGTATCGAAAATCTCTGAGCCTAGGAATATGCAGCATCTATTGCGGAATAAAATAGTGGCGGCAAGTTTTTGCCTTTTTCTTTTCAACGGGTTTGCTTCAGCGCAACTGCGTGAAAGTATCAACTTGCCTGACCACGACAGCCGGCTTTTTCATTTTGGAATACAACTGGGCGTTAACCGGGCGCATTTCAATTTCACTAACGACAAACGTTTTCTTACACTCAACGGTGCAGTAAATGACAGTGTGATGGTGGTTGAAAGTTTGAATAGCACCGGTATCAATCTGTCATGGTTGGTAAACATGAACATCAGTGAGCATTTAGACCTGCGTACCTATCCCTTAAATCTGGTATTCACAGAAAAGGCATTTCAGTATCACCTGAAATATCCCGACCGGCCTGCAGGCGAAGAACCGGTTGTTACAAAAAAAATCCAGGGCATTACACTTGCGCTGCCGTTACAGCTAAAATTCAGCAGCGACCGCATCAATAATTTCAAAGTGTATATGATGGCAGGTGGAAGAATAGAATATGATCTCGCCTCAAATGCAGGCGCACGGAAAGCTGAATCGCTGGTAAAACTTTCCCCCTTCGATTATGGTGTAGATGCGGGCATGGGCTTTCATTTCTATTTTCCTTATTTCGTCCTTTCTCCCGAGTTAAAGATCGGCTGGGGATTTTCAAACCTGCATAGCCGGGATGAAAACCTGAAGTATTCAAACGTACTCGACAAGATCAATTCACGAACCATTACATTTTCACTTACGGTAGAATAAAACAGTTTTCTATATTAATTAAAATGCAGGCCGGGGCCTGCATTTTTTTATTTGGTCGATCTTATGTTTACTATTGCAGGGATCAAAAATCATAAGTTCTCCGGAACATATTAATTCTTACCCCTGCGTTAAACATGGTACTCGAAACTGCCGTAGCCTGACTTTCCAATTTGGATTTCCTGTATTGTAATCCCGCTTCGATGAAAACATTCTGACGGATCTCGTAGCCAACATTCAGATAACCGTTGAAGACTTTTACCTGATTGCCTGCGCCCACATCAAACCCATTTTCCTGCGTACGGGTTGTATAATCACGGAATATATCACCACCATAATTTACACCGGAACTATCCAGACCTTTATAATAATACAACACTCTTCCATATATATTCCATTTTGGTAATGGCTGGTAATGCAGAATGCCGATAAATTCGTTGAAATTAGCCCCCAGCGGATGCGCCAATGGCTGGTTGTAATGCGTGTAATTCGCGATGGTATCATTATGTGAGTAGGTAAAAGGCCTTACGCGGTTCATCTCTACCTGCAGATCCAGATTCTTTATTCCAAATGCATCCACATATTTAACACCGGCCTGAATACCGAATTTATTCACCCAACTGGTTGGGTCGTTTTTCACTTTTGAAAGAATGAATTCATCAAGTAAGAGTTGTCCGTACAACTGGAAACGGTGCGCAATATTCGCTTTAAAATCAAAACCTGCCACTGCATTATCCGGACTGCCGATTGTACCTTCGATATGTCGGTAGAAAATAATTGGGTTCAGGTATTGAAAATCGAAATGATCTTTCCTGCCGAAGATCACCCCTTCAAACAATCCTACGTTCAGCCATTTCGTAACATTCATACTGAGATGATGCATGGCTGCATATTTTCTGGAAAATAAAGAATCGGATCTCTTGCGGAACTGAGGCACCAGCTCCATGAAAAGATTTTGGTAAGAGAACTTCCAAACCTTGGTTGTAACCTTCGCGAACAGGTAACTGTTACCCCAATCGCTGAGGAACAAACTTCTGTACCCATTGCCGATAAAGTTCTTATCATACCCAACCTGGAAGTGAACATATTTAGCTCCGGTAAAAGTTAGGTATCCGCGCGCATCAAAATAATCGTAGGCCTGGCTTTTAAAATTCTTGTAAAAACCAACGCCGGGCAGCGCTTGCCTTTCGGTTACCTTATCCCGGAAATAATAAGGGCCCCTTTCCTGATTTTCTGTAATGATAGAGGAAAAACCGATCTGCTTTGCGATCAACCCGCGAATGTTAACCCCGCGCGAATTATAATATAATGTCTGGTTATTGTCCGTTTCTTTTCCCGCCATGAATTCAAACACAGGATTCACCGCGAGAAAAAAATCCTTTACATTAACCTCAAGCAGATTAGGCTTTGTGGTATAAAAAGTTTTAAGAATCGGGTGCTTGCTTTTTGAATCGTCCAGCGGTTGTGTTGCCCACTCTGAATTATTCATATATAGACTGCGAAGGTTGTATTCATCAACCTTTGTAAGCCTGGACGCTTTCATGCTTCCTGTCAGTTCGTCCATGCCAGATAAGCTTGTAAAATCAGTACGCGTGCTATCGATAAACTCGGCCTGTTCCACAATTGCTTTCCGCATATATGGTTTAGTGGTGGAAAAATTGAGATCCGTATTTTTTTGCTGCTTGATCTCCAGTCTGTCTACAAAATGATATTCTTTCGAACCCTGGTTGAGGTAGGTGGATTGCGCGAAACCAGAAACCGGTAAAATAAAGGCAAGCAGTTTCACAAAGCTTTTGATAATTTGCATCGTTCTCAGTTTGGTAAATGTTCTTTTTTCAAGATATGCAAAGTTATTTGTTTAAAAACATAAGGATGGTTAATGAAGGCCAAATC
>JAEWDG010000340.1 GCA_023390215.1 Bacteroidota bacterium
AGATTATACATATATAGATGACATCGTAAATGGGATCAGTTGTGCTGCAGATAAATTAAGCGGTTACCAGGTGTTTAACCTCGGGGAATCCAGAACCATCACTTTAAAGCAATTGGTAGAGTCGATTGAAAAGGCTATTGGTAAGCCCGCACAGTTAAGTAAACTTCCCATGCAGCAGGGGGATGTCCTCATCACTTACGCAGACACCTCAAAAGCAAGAGCATTGATCGGTTATGATCCGAAATATGATTTGGAAACAGGTATCAGAAACTTTGTGAACTGGTACCAGGCAAATAAATCCAAACTCTATAAATAGCGCATGGCCATACCAAGACTACGCATATTGATCATCGCGCATGAAATGTCTCCCATCCAGGGATCTGAATGTGCAACGGGCTGGAACATCAGCACGCGGTTGGCTGCGTATCATGATGTTACAGTTATTTATGCAACAGGTAGTCAGGCAAAGCCGGAATCATATCGCGATGCACTTGAAGAATATGAACGTAAGCATGGAAAAGTTCCCGGCGTTGAATTTATCGCAGTGGATCAGCCAGAAAAAACATTGAAGCTGGCAAAACGTAATCAGAAATTCTCTCGTCTCGGTCCAACCGGCCTTCCTGTTTTATATTTTTTAGGCTATCGCTATTGGGAAATGGAAGCATATAAGGTTGCTGAAAAACTTCATAGGCAAAAGCCTTTTGATGCTGTGCACCACCTCACCCAACTTGCGTTTCGTGAACCAGGCTATTGCTGGAAATTGGGTATTCCTTTTTTCTGGGGACCCACCGGTGGCGTAGGACCTTTACCTTCTTCATTTTATAAAATACTCAGTTTTAAAGCTGCGTTCATAGAACGTTTAAGAGGCTACAGCAACGCAAAAATATTCCGTTCAACAGAACGGATCATTGAGGCGAATAAAAGCGCAGCCGTTATTTACGTGTATTCTCTGGAAGACCAGGCTCTTTTTCAGAAAAGGGCAAAAGGTAAAGTCAGCCTCATGCTGGATGTAGGAACGCAGATACACGATGGATTAACGCGATCAAATTCTGAAGACCATAAAATAATAAAAGGTATCTGGTGCGGACATATCATTGAAAGAAAAGCACCTGAATTGTTGTTGCGTGCGCTGGCAAAATCAGAAGATACAAAAACAAAAATTCGATTTACGATTCTGGGTGATGGCCCTCTTGCAGAACCGATGAAAGCATTAGCTAAAGAACTGGGACTGACAAATATAGATTGGGTTTCGAATGTGAACCGGGAAACGGTTTTTAAAATGATGGCAGCCTCTGATTTTTTTGTGCACACAAGTTTGAGAGAAGCCACATCGAACGTAATTCCGGAAGCGCTCTCAACGGGCTTGCCGGTGATCTGCCATGATGCGAATGGAATGAGTCTTGCAATCAATCCTGCCTGCGGAATTAAAATCCCACTTGTTGATCCGCAGACCAGCATAAACGGATTTCATGAGGCCATGCAAAAATTAATTAATGACCGCAGCCTGCTGAAAAAAATGCAGCAGGGGGCTTTAAAAAGATCGGAAGAAATAAGTTGGGACAATATGGCAAGAACTATGGCCGGGGATTATGCGGAAGCGGCGGGTAAGAAATACACATGACCAAAGAAAAAATATTAATGGTGACCTGGGCCTGGTATCCATCGGGCGGCGACTGGACTTATGTTCAGAATGTGCAGCGTTTGTATGAAAGCAAAGGCTACGAGGTTATTCCATTCAGTACAATAAATGAAAAGAATGTTCCCACACAGGGGCCGGCATATTTTGTTGAGTCGCCCGATTACAAAGCCATCAATAAAAATAGATCTGTTGCAAACGCATGGAAGGTTGTGAAAAACGCGGTTGTTTCAGGAAATGCGATGGATGCAGTTGAAAAAGTACTGAAAGAACATAAAATCAGCATCGCGCATCTACATAACATACATCATCATATTACACCCGCCATTATCAGCAGGTTAAAAAAAGCCGGTGTAAAAATATTATGGTCGTTGCATGATTATAAGATCATCTGCCCCGAAAGTTTATTTATCTCTCATGGAAAAGTATGCGAAAGATGTATGGGAGGAAAGTTTTATAACTGCGCCATCCATACCTGTAAGAAAGGGTCATTGGGTGCGAGTATCCTTGCGATGACAGAAGCGTATTTCTACCACAAGCGCGGAACCTATGAGCAGGTAGACGCGTATTTATGCCCTTCCGCTTTTCTTCGTGGCAAATTTCTCGAGTTCGGATTCGAACCTGCTAAGATGTTTGTTTCTAACCTCTGCTACGATATTTCACTGGTAGATAATTTCATACAACAGAATAAATCCCGGGATGATTCGTTTAGTAATTCTACCAAGGGTAATGACTATATATTATATGTAGGTAGGCTCGAGGATGTAAAAGGTATCCGGACACTGATACATGCAGTGGAAGGAACACCGATAGCTCTTAAGATCGTGGGTTCCGGTGCTGCAGAAGACGAATTCAGAAACCTGGTACAGGGAAAAAATATGAAGAATGTCGAATTTCTTGGCTTCCGGGATAAAGAGTCAGTTTTCCGG
>JAEWDG010000161.1 GCA_023390215.1 Bacteroidota bacterium
GTAGCGCCCGAAAGGGTGTGGGAGTTCGAATCTCCTTTGCCGCACAAACAAACCGATGACCTGCAGGATTCTGCAGGTCATCTTATTTTCGTACCTCAATTCCCGGTTTATATGGCGAATAATATTACATGCCCGCATTGTGGTCAGGATTTCGAAGTAGAAAAAGTACTCGAAAAAGATATCGAACTGCGTATCCAGAAAGAATACCAGGAAAAACTCCAGCAATCTCTCAGCAAGATCGAACAGGATAAGAAAAAGTTGGAAGATGATATGCTGCTTTTCGAAGAAAAAAAGAAAAAGGAAAACGAAATCTTCGCGCAAAAACTTCAGCATGAAAAACTGAAAATTGAAAACGATCTCAACGAACAGATAAGAAAATCTTTAACCGCAGATTTCGAAAATAAAATCCGACTGCTGCAACAATCCAATGATGAAAATGCTGAGAAATTAAAACTCGCCCGTCAAAAAGAACTGGAACTGTTGCAGAAAGAACAGCAAATGAAATTTCGTGAACAGGAACTCGAGATCGAACTGCAGAAAAAATTGCAACAGGCTACAAATGATATCACTCAACAGGTAAGAAACCAGGAAGCACAGAAAGTTGCGCTCCGTGAAAATGAAATGCAACTCAAGATGAAAGAACTGCAGCTTCAACTGGACGAACAAAAAAAGTTAGCTGAAGAAATGAAACGCAGGGCCGAACAGGGTTCTATGCAAAGGCAGGGAGAAGTACAGGAACTGTTGCTGGAGGAAATGCTGAGAGAATATTTTCCGTTTGATGTAATCACAGAAGTGAAAAAAGGCGCTGAAGGCGCGGACTGTATACAGGTTATCCGAAATGAATCCGGTCAGGAGTGTGGTCGTATCATCTATGAAAGTAAACGTACCAAAGGCTGGAGCCAGGCCTGGGTAGATAAATTAAAGAATGACATGCGCAGCAGGGGAGCGGATATCGCCATCCTGGTAACGCAAGCGTTTCCCAAAGACATGGAAAATTTTGGCGAAAGAGATGGGATCTGGATCTGCAATTTCTCGGAAGTGCAGGGTGTAGCGCACCTGCTTCGCCACGGTATTTTAAATATGCATCTGCTGCGCAGCAGCAACGAGAATAAAGGAGATAAAATGCACATGCTCTATAACTACCTCACCGGAAATGAATTTAAAGGGCAGGTAGAAGCGATTGTGGAAGGATTTGTGTCTATGAAAAATGCGATTAACCGTGAACGTGTGCAGATGGAAAAAACCTGGAAGGAAAGGGAGAAGCAGTTAGAAAAAGTGTTGCTTAGCACCAGCGGAATGTATGGTTCCATCAAGGGAATCGCCGGTGCAGGAATTTCTGACATTCCTTTGCTGGATGGCGAGCAAACCGGTTTATTGGATTAAATTTTTTCTACGGGCTCAACCTCAAACAGGCCGCTGAACAGGTACCATTTCCTCGTTGCAGGCTCATAACATTTGTAACGGGTTCGCAGTTTCTCTCCCCTTATAAAATAGCGACCACCCCTTATGCGAAAAGGCTGGCCTGCCGGAAGTTCTTCCACCAGTTTGATATGTGATTTCTTTGCATCATAGTTCCTTAGTACGCGCAAAAGCTGTTCATCCCCGCAGGTCGTGGCAGCCGGATTTTTTAAACTGCTTAACAAGGTCGCTTCCACATCGCCGGGAAAAAATCCCCTGCCGGTAAAGTCTGCTAAAATTTGACCGTATATCGTTTTCCACTCCGTGCCATGTGGTGCAACCCGGTTTCCATATTGTTCAAATGTGAAAAGATGCGCCAATTCATGCAGGAGCGTGATCAGGAAACTGTACTTATTCAAATTACCATTAACGCTGATGCGGTGCGCTTTGTCGCGGTGTGCATGGCGATAGTCTCCTAACAGCGTTTCACGCCTGCGCGTCACCGTTAGATGCACTTTATGATGATTGAGGTAATGTGCCACGGGCTCGTAGCTGCCTTCGGGTAAAAAATCGTTCAGAGAAAGAAGCGGAACTTCTTTTTTAGCCATTGGTCTTCCTCCCCTTAACAGCCTTCATGGATAGATACACTTCGGTGAACAGATAAACAAGGTAAAGCAGCATCGCACCGAATACGGCCCGCTTATTAAATCCATTGCCGGAGGAAAATACATAGATCATCACCGCTCCTATAACGGCAAACATTTTAAGCATCATCCCGCTGAGTACGGCACGAACATAAGCGTTTGCATTGGAAGATCCGGTTGTTTTAACCTGTATCATTACCGATACAAAAGCCAGTAGTATGAAAAGAAAATTAGCACCGAACAATACACGCCAGTCAGTATGATGTTCGGTCAGCCAGTTCTTCGAAAAATAAACTGCAGTACTGCAAATAAAAAAGATGAGAAGCAGTGTTATAAGAATGCGCCGGGAATGAATCATCATTTAGGTTTTCCCGGAAGTGTCTTTAATCATTTTAATGATCACGCCGGATATCAGGAGCAAAGGTAAAACCCAAACGGCAATAGGCGTAGAGAAACCCGCCCAATTGTCGATTTTCAATCCTATGAAAACCATCAGTGCAATGCCCACAAGGAACTGGGTTGCCAGCCCGGCATAACGCATTAAAACTTTGTTGGAATCGTTTTTACTCATTTACAGCACGGCCTAAATGCTCCGTGCCGAACTCCACAACATTGGCACCCATATGGCAGGCACCGTTAAAACTGGCGGAAGCTTCGATCTGGAGTTTCGAGGTATGTATATTTCCCTCGATCACAGCCTTACCGTGAAGATAAAGAAGGTCGTTCACACTTACTTTTCCTAAAACCCTGCCCAGGATATCAGCCTGGTTGGCAACAATATCGCCCTCCACAACAGCCTCCGGTCCTAAAAGTATCTTGGCCTTGCTGGCTACATTGCCCTTCAGCACACCGTCGATGCGAATATCGCCTTCAGTTTCTATGTTTCCGGAAATCGTCACACCTGCACCAATAATCGTTGTGGAAACCGCCATTGACGGGTGCTGGTTAGTTCTTGGTCTGCTGAACATGGCTCATAGTTTTGGATCTGAAAATAAGTTACCCTTCCCTAACGAGCCAATCCTGGATTTATTGCATTTTACATGTTAAAACCCGGCCTTTGAATAATAAAAATGCCGGTTGAATCGTTGCGGGAATTTCCTTAATCGTCAGTATTTTCCAGCTTGGGCATTTTAAGGTTATTGGTATCGCGGGGAACAACTTTACCCTGTAAAACCTTTTGCAGATCGTTGAAATATTTAGATTGCTGGGCGATGGTTTTTTCCATGGAATCAGTGCGGATCTTCAGTTCACGGTATTCCTTGATTTGTCGTGCATCCCCATAACCCGAACCGGGGAGATAGTATTTCAAAGGTGTAAAAATGATCAGGGACGCAGTCAGGGCAACCATGATGATGAATACGGCACTCATCACCACATACACACTCCAGCGGGTGAGTTTGAACTTCACCACTTCCTCATAGGTATCCTCATTCATTACTACCAGACGGTAATGATTTTTTAATCTTTTAAGCGTATTCGTTACATCCGATTTTGCCATATTTTTCGCGCCGGAGGGCTCATCAGCCTTAACTGATTGTTGTTGAACTAAATGACCCTAAAATTATTCACAATTAATTGCATTTCCATAGGCTAATTTTGGAGCGGCTTTACTAAAAAAAAACGATCTTTAACGTTATCATATACCAATCCAACTTCATGCGTTACCCCAAACAGTTGAAAGCTGTTTTAGTACTGGTTATTATTTTCCTCTCCAACCATCTCATTGCCCAGCCTACCTGGACTCTTGATCCGTTTGGTAAGGAGCAGAAACCCGAGCAATACGAGGAAAAGAAACTACCCTCGGAAAAAACAGGCGACAAAAAATTCAATAGCTTCCGCCGCTTCCTGCAAAATAACACAACCCGCTATAATTATTATTTCAACGCAACAAATAAGATTGCCCAGGTACTCGAAAGAGCGAAATTGTCGCAACAGGATGACTATACCAAACTCCTCTCTTTTTATCCATACAGCCTGGATGCTACGGCGGCACAGAAGGTGGAACTTGACTCTGTGATTTATAAAGCAACCGGAGGCATCCTTCTGCATGATCTGCGCAGCGATTGGGTTGATAATATGTACCTGCTGATGGGCCAGGCTTATTTTTACCGCAAAGACTTTGATTCTGCTGCATTAACTTTTCAGTTCATCAATTACAATCTTTTTCCACGAAAGAAAAATGAAGACGATTCCAGGACCGTGGGATCAAATGAAAACGGGTCCATGTTTTCCATTGCCAATTCGGAAAAACAAGGATTTCTTCAAAAAATTACCGGACTTCCACCCAGCAGAAATGACGCCTTGATATGGATGATTCGCACCCTCATCGAAAGCGAACAATATGGCGACGCTGCAGGGTTAATGAATATTCTGTCAGAAGACGCCAATCTTCCCAAACGATTGAAAAATGACCTGGAAGAAATGAAGGCTTATTATTTCTATCGTCAGGAAATCTATGACAGCTCGGCAATACATTTGGAAAACGCATTATCCGCTGCAGAAACCAAACAGGATAAAAGCCGCTGGGAGTTTTTGCTAGCGCAGATGTCGGAGATGAATGGCGATTTCAATAAAGCCTCGGAATATTATGCGGCAGCTTCCAAACATACGGTGGATCCCATGATGGATATCTATGCAAAACTGAATGATGCAAAAATGGATCGCGATGAAGGAAATGTTCGTGAACTCGAAAAAAGCATTGCAAGGTTATTGAAAATGGCTAAGAAAGACCGGTTCGATAATTACCGGGATATCATTTATTATTCCGTAGCCCAACTGAGTTTGGAAAAGCCGGATACAGTTTCAGGAAAAAATTATTATGCGAAGAGTGTAAAATATAATTCAGCCAATCCTTCATACCGCAACAAAGCTTTTCTTCAACTCGCCAACATCGCGTATATAGAAAAAAAATATGCGGATGCTTCAAATTATTACGACAGCCTTACGCTCGATGATCCTTCGCTGAAACACGAAGTGGAAATGATCACTGCACGAAAAAATACATTGAATAATGTAGTTGCTCAAATTAAGATCATTGAAAAGCAGGATAGTTTGCAAAGGATCGCAGGTATGGCTCCTGCCGACAGAGATGCATATATTAAAAAACTTGTGAGGCAGGCCAGGAAATCTCAGGGCTTGAAAGAAGAAGATAATTCTGCTGGTAATACACTGATCACTTTCAGCAATAATAAAGATGAGCCTATTGATCTGTTTGCGGCCCCTTCAAAAGGCGAATGGTATTTTTATAATACGCAATTGAAGTCGCGCGGATATAATGACTTTAAAGCAAAATGGGGTAAGCGTGATAATATTGATAACTGGAGAAGAAAATCTGCAGCGGCAAATACAAACCTCAATCC
>JAEWDG010000164.1 GCA_023390215.1 Bacteroidota bacterium
GTGCAGAGGATATCAGTAATGCATTGGATGTTGGGTCAGGTACGGGCCTGCTAAGTGTTATGCTTGCCCAGGAATCGAAAATACATATCGACGCAGTGGAACTGGATGAACAGTCTTTTGATCAAACAAAATCAAATTTTTCTTCATCGGGTTGGAGCGACCGGTTGCAGGCATTTCACAATAATGTGTTTGATTTCCAAACACAAAAAAAATACGATCTGCTTATCTGCAATCCGCCATTTTTTAGTGGCGATCTTCCGCCTGCTGATCCCCGGCGCAGGAGGGCCATGCATGATGAAGAAGATTTTTTAAAAAGGTTACTTGTGAAGGCTGATGTATTACTGAATAAGCCTGGTTTTCTGGCTTTATTGATGCCTTACCGACGAAAAACCGAAACGCTAATAGAAGTGAGAGATAAGGGTCTTCATCTTAAGGAAATATTGAACGTAAAAAGAAACACCGGAGATGAAGGATTCAGAGTCATGTATTTGTTTTCCACGGAAGAACAGGATCAAACCAAAGAAAAAGAACTGATCATTAGAATGGTGGACGGTAATTATACGCCGGAATTTATTTCTCTGCTGAAGCCTTATTATCTCAAACTCTGATCAGCGTCCTGCTGCATAATCTTCCATGTATGAATACAAAGGAGTCAGGTTGCCATTATCGAGTATGGTTGCACGTTTGATGATATCGCTGTTTCCATCGATCAGGTTCCGTAAAATAAATTTTATCATGTGCTCGCCAAAATACCGGCTGGCATCTTTTGGCAATTCATTGGGCAGGTTTCCCACAGCCATAATGTCGATCCCGTTATGCTGGTAGGGCGGAATTCTTTCAAAGGTTTTTCTGTCAACACCATAAACAGGATCATCAATGGTTGAATCTCCAAGGTTGCAGGGAACAGAACCACCCATATCGTCAGTGATATCTGCAATGGTTTTAATACTGAATTTTGGATCGCTTATATCTTCCAACTCAAAAAGCCGTGGAATATGCTGCTCCCAGTAAATCCCATTCATCAGGATATCCGTAGAATGGATATAGTTTTTGTACAGGCATTCATAGGCTGACGGATTTTTATGGAAATCTTCGCGGGAATAAGTGCCGTTGTCTTTTCGTTTATAAAGGTTGTTACCTTTTAAATGTACATAAACAGGATATACAAATTTTCTGGATAGATATTCATCCGGTTCCACTTCAGTGATACCGAGCAGGTTCATGATCTCGAGAATGCCGTGAGCGACCCTGCCACTACCGGTAACAGTTATCCGCAGGTTGGGAAGTTTCAGTCCGAAATAGGTATGTATCAGGTGCTGCAGATTCTGGTTAGAATTCACCTTGGATAGTTTGTACTCTTTGGTTCTGTTACCGTAGGCCATCATACCGTTATGTGCACCCACCACGCCGGCAAAAAATCCGAAACCGATGATACGTTTTCCGTCTTCATGCTCCAGGCATTCATAATCGATCATGGTAATTTTCTTTTTTACCATTTCCATAAGTAATCCCTGGTTGTATGGCTGGAGTTTTTTGGTGTGAGAAAAGAACAGATAGGTTTTATTGGCGATGAGCTGATCTTTGGGAACTTCTTTAATTCCCAGTAATACATCGCATTCGCTCATATCTTCTACAACGGGAAGGCCTGCACGCTCATATTCTTCATCGGTAAAACAGCGGGTGGGAGAGGTTTGAACCAGCACACGCAATTCCGGAACATTCATTTTTATCCATCGGCATTGTGCGGGGGTAAGTGCCACGCGGTTATCGGCGGGAATTTTGCCTTCCCGTATCAGGCCTATTGTAAGCATTCGTGCGAAAATTTCGCGCAAATCTAATGTATTCGCAACCGGTATCAAACTAACTTTGGTACATGAATTATTTTGAATTGTTTGGATTCGGGATTAGTCCTGTTATCGACCCGTCACTGGTGACTAAGCGTTACATCGCTTTGCAGCGGGAGGCGCATCCTGACTTCTACACACAGGAGTTAAGGGAAGATCAGGAGTCTGCGATGAACAGATCAGCAGAAATAAATAAAGCCTATAAGACCTTTAAAGATCCGGATGAAACACTGGCTTATTTTCTGAAACAGTGTTCGGTTTTGAAGGAAGGAGAGAAGTTTGAATTGTCACCTGATTTTCTCATGGAAATGATGGAAATAAATGAGATGCTGACTGATGATCCGGAGAAAGGCGGTGCAGCGGCAAAAGAATTTCAGCAATCCCTCAATGAGGATATAAAAATGAAAATAAGAAGTTGGGAAGATGATAGGGAAAATTCAGAATTGCTTAACGATTTAAAGTCGTTATACTTCCGTAAAAAATATTTGAACCGCATTTTGGACAGGTTAGGTGATTGACGTAATATTGCCTCCCAATTTTTAATGCCCAGATGGCGGAATTGGTAGACGCAGCAGACTCAAAATCTGCCGTTCGCAAGGATGTGCAGGTTCGATTCCTGTTCTGGGCACGAAGCCCCGGTAATACCGGGGCTTCTTATTTTTCTTTTCTATTAAGTTGGCATTGGTATTCCACTTACGCATGTGCAAAATAATTCTGATTTCATTTGCTCCGGGAAGTCCTGCTTTAGGTCATATTTAAAATAAAGTTCAGATTTGCACGTTATCTGACCTGATCCAGGCCAGATCATTACCTGGTGTCGTATAATTCAATTAAACCAAAAACTACATCGCAAATGAAAAAATTTTCCTTTCTGTTAATTGGCGTGTTTATTTTTCTGTTGACCGGATGCAAAAAAGACAGTGATAATTCCGGTAATGAGTTCGGTGGCAATTTTGTCATAAACGGAACTTCTTACGCGGTAACTTCAGCATCCAAGATCACAAGCGCTAACCTTACAGCATACACGTTCACAAATTTGAACAACAGCAATTTTGAAAATCGTACAGTGAATTTTTATTTTGCCGGAGCCAGTGCACCTGCTGCAGGTACATACAATTTCGTAACTTCTTCAGCAGGTATGGGTGCAAACGAAGTTTACGTTTCTGCCACTACTTCTAACGGCACCGGATCACCCACAGATTATACTTCAACAGGATCTGGAACTGTTCAGGTTTCTATCACCAATGGAAAAATTTATCTTACAATGAGTGCTACCAGCCTGGGAATGACTGGCGGCGGCTCAGGCACGATAAGCGCAGACA
>JAEWDG010000184.1 GCA_023390215.1 Bacteroidota bacterium
GCTTCCCGCTGATATAGCCGATTCCACTTACCGTACCCCCGGCAGGACAACCACCGTGTTCGGAATACATACCATAACCTGCGAATGAACCCAGCTCCACGAAAGGTTTATCATCATCAACCAGGTAGGCTATTCTTTCCCTGGCTGTCATCTTGTTTTTTTCTTTTTGCTTCTCCCGGGCTTTCTTCCCCCCACCCTGTTGAATCTTATCCAGTTCATAACGGATCCGGCTCCACAACTGACGCATAGCATCTTCGTTACGATTGAAAGTTAAGTCCATAATAATTTTTTTCGCGCAAATGAAGTGCAATGATAGCCAATTCAGGCTGCAAAAAAAAGCCCCGGAAAACCGGGGCCTTAACTAATCGATCACCATGTTCCATCCAAATATATCGGGCTCAGCGCCACTTCTTATCGCATCGAGTGCAGTTCTTAATTTATACATAACAGAATCGTTTGAATATTCGGGCAGGAGAAAATCTTCTCCTTCTATGCCAATTCTTTTTATCGGGGCAACTACCGCTGCTGTTCCAACGCCAAACACTTCAGTGATCCTGCCTTCCCTGATTCCCTGTTTCAGTTCATTAACAGGTATAGCTCTTTCATCAACTTCCATCCCCAACCGGCCGGCAAGCTTGATGAGACTGCTTCTTGTTACTCCGTCCAGAATTGAATCATGCAAAGCAGGAGTAAGGAGTTTACCATTTTCAACGAACATAATATTCATGGTTCCTGATTCTTCAATAAAACCATGGTCTTGACTGTCCGTCCAGATCACCTGATCATACCCTTCTTCTCTTGCTTTTTTAGTTGGATAAAATGCCGCTCCATAATTTCCACCGCATTTTGCATAACCTGTTCCGCCCCTGGTTGCCCGGGAAAAATGGGTTTCTACTTTTACCGATAAAGGATTCGTATATAATGAAGGAACAGGTCCGCCAAACACAATGAACATATACTCATCGGCGATCTTCACGCCGAATCTTTCCTCTGATGCAAACATGAATGGTCGTAAATAAAAAGAGCCCTCTTTAAATTCCGGTACCCAGGTTCTGTCTGTGTGTACCAGATCCCGTATACTGCGTTGAAACAATTTCAAAGGAACGGGTGGCATACACATTCTGTCAAGGGAAATATTAAAACGTTCCCAATGCTTTTGTATACGAAACACGCTGATCCTTCCGTCGGTCATTTTAAATGCTTTCATACCTTCAAAAACAGTTTGACCATAATGAAGTGCGAGGGTAGCGGGCGAAAGGTGAAGATCGGAGAAAGGCCGTACTGTGCCCTCATTCCATTCTCCGTCTTTATATACTGCTATAAACATATCCGGAGAAATATGTTTACCGAATTCAAGTGCGGAGAAATCCGGCAAGGTCCTAACAGCAGGCTTTTCGCTTTTCATAACAAGTTCCATGATCTTTATTTTAGGTTTAAAAACATTTTCACATTGGCCCTTTCATAAACGCCGGGTTCAACTTCAGTGTGTATAAATCCCAGTTTTTCATATAGCCTTATCGCCGCCTCATTTTTTTTGTTACTGTAGAGGTACAATACTGATGTGTGTTGTTCGCGTGCTATCCTGATCGCGGCTTTACATAATAATTCAGCGATGCCCATTCTCCGGAAATTTTTGTCTACTGCCATTTTAGTCAGCTCGAAATTTCCATCTTTCATCAAACGCAGGCCGACGGTACCGGCGGGGATACCATTTGCATCTGCCATTAAAATGCATCCTCCCTGTTTAAGAATAGTTGATTCAGGATCTTTCAGCACCCGGTCATCCACTTCCTCCACCCGAAACATTTCCGCTATCCAGCTACGGTTAAATGCATCAAAAAATGGCTGATCCCCTTCGCGATAGTTTCTGATCTCAATATTCACCCTGCAAAAATTGTCGATAGATTTTAAATAAAACAGATTCAGATTTTTTATTTTTGACTATATCAGTTTATTATGAAAAGATCTGGTTCTGCTGAACATAAATACCTGCAGGTTGCAGAAGGCCTTGAAAAAATGATCGCTAATGAAGTGTTGAAAATCGGCGACAAGCTTCCATCCGTAAGGGTTTTAAGTGATGAGTATGGGATCAGTATGGGAACTGCCTTCCAGGCCTATTATCATCTCGAAGGAAGGGGACTGATTGAATCACGCCCCAAATCCGGATATTATGTGCGTTTCAGCCATCGACGGTATCCCGATCTTCCATCAAGAACAGAGACCAATCCTGTGTCGCACAATGTGAGTGTAAAGGAAATGATCAACTCCGTGTACAGCGATATTGCCTCACGTGTGTCGATCAACCTTGCGATTGCCTCACCCGACCCTTCCCTGCTTCCCATTGCTAAACTGAATAAGTCAGTTGTAAATGTACTTCGTTCAAATCCCGAGGAATCGGTGATGTATGCGCAAACCAATGGTGAAAAAGAATTGCGTGCGCAGCTCGCTAAACTTGCATTCAACTGGGGCGGACGTTTCAAAGCGGATGATGTGATCGTAACCAATGGATGCCTTGAAGCGATCGTGGTTTGTCTTCGCGCCATTACCAGACCGGGTGATACGGTTGCTGTAGAATCTCCTACATATTTCGGCATTAATCAAACCATTGAAAGCATGGGATTGAAAGTAGTGGATATTCAATCTGATCCCATCACAGGTGTTGACCTGGATCATTTCGAAAAAGTGATCAGGAAAAATAAGATCAAAGCTTCTGTTCTTGTAACCAGCTTCAATAACCCTTTCGGAAGCTGCATGCCGGATGAAAACCGGATGAAGCTGGTAGACCTTATAACCCGTTATAAAATTCCACTAATAGAAGATGATATATATGGTGAATTGTATTTTGGAAAGCAAAGACCCAAGCCCTGCAAATATTTCGACCATGAAGGACTGGTGATGTATTGCAGTTCTTTTTCAAAATCGCTGGCACCCGGCTACCGCATGGGATGGATCCTTCCCGGAAAATTCCTGGAAGAAGTGAAATTAACCAAACGCATCACCAACATCAGCAGCCCTTCACTTACTCAGTTAGCTATGGCCGATTTCCTGCAAAAAGGCCGCTTCGAATATCATCTCAAAAATCTTCGCCGTTCACTTCATACACAATGCCTCCGGTACATCCAGGGCATTATTGACTATTTTCCCGCAGATACAAAAGTGTCGCGGCCGGTAGGCGGTTGTTTGTTATGGCTTGAACTCAACAAGAAAATAAACGGGTTTGAGCTCCGCAATCTCGCCATGCGGCAGGGAATATCTATTGCACCGGGAATGATATTCTCATCTGGTAATGCATTTTCAAATTGTATACGCATCAGTTTTGGAAAACCCTGGTCGGAGGAGATCGGGGATGGTATCAGAACACTGGGTAAATTAGCTTCGCAGTTGATCAGCAAAAGATGAGGTAAAAGATAAGCGTGTTCAGGGTTCGGTTTTTGCACAGCATGGGATAACCAAAACACATCGGTTAAAAAATTAAACAATCCAAAGGCAAATGTTCCGAAAGAAACAGGATAACGACTTTTTCGAATTACTTCCCAATGCTATTCAACAACTTAAGCGAAACATTATTGAGCCTTTTTTTACCGACAATACAAACAAGGATTCAAGTCCATCCCCTTACAGGGCCGAGA
>JAEWDG010000226.1 GCA_023390215.1 Bacteroidota bacterium
CCTAAACCTTATGTTGCTAAGTCGGGGGATCATTTTATGTTTCAACTGAGTTACGATAACTGGTTAAATACACCCGATAGCATAACAAGTCATATCAAAGGCTTCTCCCGCGGGCTAAATGTTTATGTGATGTTGAACAAACCTTTTAAGTCGAATCCGAAATTCAGCATTGCCGGTGGTGTGGGCGTGAGCAGCAGCAATATTGTTTTCAAAAAAATGAACGTGGAAATTGGTTCCAGCAATCCAACGCTTCAGTTTATCTCAACTGACTCTTCCGATAATTATAAAAAATATAAACTCAGTACTACTTTCCTCGAAATTCCGCTGGAATTCCGTTTTACCTCCAATACTTCAAACCCAAACAAAGCAGTTAAGGCAGCCATTGGTCTTAAGGTGGGTACTCTGGTGAATGCGCATACAAAAGGAAAAGTGCTGCGCGATAAAACGGGAAATGTTATTCACAACTACACCGAGAAGATCAACACAAAAGGATATTTTAATTCTACCCGCTTCGCAGCAACTGCACGTGTAGGATATGGTATTTTTTCATTATTCGGTTCATATAATCTTTCGCAGATGTTTAAAACCGGTGTGGGACCTGATACCCGGCTCTTGCAGATCGGACTTTGTGTTAGCGGGTTATAAAAAGGTTATAATCTTTAAATCAGGCCCGGTTATCTCCGGGCTTTTTTGTGCCCTGTTCTCAATGGCTTAATTTTGCTGCTCAACAGGAGAGACTCAATGAGCGATCCCATAAAACACGAATGCGGGCTTGCATTTATCCGTCTTCGAAAATCATTCAGCTATTATCAGAAGCGATATCATTCCGCACTTTACGGTTTAAATAAGATGTATCTCCTTATGGAGAAACAACATAACCGTGGCCAGGATGGAGCGGGGCTGGCTACAGTAAAATTGAATACCGAGCCGGGATATCCATTTCTTCATCGTATACGCAGCAGCGCCAGTCAACCTATAGCCGATCTGTTTTCTTCCGTATGGAAAGAGATCAGTGAAGTACAGCTTTATCAGCCGGATATCATGAACCATCCGGGGCTTTTAAAAGGCCATGTAAGCGTGATGGGAGAATTGCTGTTGGGCCATTTGCGTTACGGTACACAGGGAAAGAACAATGTGGAGTTCTGTCATCCCTTTATTAAGCGCAGCACCATCCCCTCGCGTAACCTGGCACTGGCAGGAAATTTCAACCTTGTTAATACAGAAGAATTATTCAGCCTTGTGAATATCACACCCGGTACTTTCCAATGCCAGAGTGATCTGGCAGCGATGATGGAGATCATCCATCATTTTTTGGTAAAAGCGGATGAACAGTCACCCGAAAGGCTGGATGTAATGAAAGTATTGAAAAAAGCCGTGCCCCTGTTTGATGGGGGGTTCACTTTCGCCGGACTGGTGGGGAATGGCGATGCATTTGTGTGCAGAGATGCGCATGGCATTCGTCCGGCTTATTATTATGTGAATGAAGATGTGATCGTAGCTGCGAGTGAAAGGGCTGCTATAAGAACGGCATTTAATCTTGAAGAAAACGAAGTGATGGAATTGATGCCCGGCAACGCATTGATCGTTTATAATTCGGGAGAATATCAGATCGCCCCTGTGGTTCCGGCACAGGAAAGAAAAGCCTGCAGTTTCGAAAGAATTTATTTCAGCAGGGGTAGTGACGAAAAGATCTACCGGGAACGCATAGCCTTAGGACATCATTTGAGCGATACGGTATTAAAGGCGATTGATTATGATCTGAAGAACAGCATATTTTCTTTTATTCCCAATACAGCAGAAACGGCATTTTATGGTTTGATCAAAGGAGCGGAGGATTATCTCAATAAGATCAAGATCGAGCGAATTCAAAGCTGGGGAAAGGACTTTGATGAAGAGAAGCTAACGGAGATGATTAATCGCCGGATACGCATTGAGAAAATTGCGATCAAGGATGTGAAACTCCGCACCTTTATAACAGAAGACTCGAGCCGCAATGAAATGGTGCAGCACGTGTACGATATCACCTATGGAACGGTTCGTCCTCATCAGGATACTTTGATCGTGATCGACGACAGCATTGTACGCGGAACTACGTTAAGAGAAAGTATCGTGCGTATGCTCAACCGGCTTAAACCCAAAAAAATTATCGTAGTTTCTTCCGCGCCGCAGATCCGCTATCCGGATTGTTATGGTATTGATATGAGTAAACTGGGCGATTTTGTGGCCTTCAAGGCTGCTGTGCAGTTACTCAGGGAAACAGGTCAGGATCAGGTGCTCACCAATACGCTTGCCCTTTGTAAAGAACTGCATCGTAACAATCAGTTACATACGGTTAATCTTCTTAAGCATATTTACGAACCTTTTACCGCGGCGCAGATCTCCGATAAGATCGCAGAACTCATTACGCCTGCAGATATACAAACACCGGTTGAGGTAATTTATCAGAACATAGAATCGCTGCACGCTGCCTGCCCTAATAATCAGGGTGACTGGTACTTTACCGGTAACTATCCCACACCCGGAGGTAACAGGGTTTGTAACCGCGCCTTTATGAACTATATGGAAGGGCGGAATGTGAGAGGATATTGATAGTTGTGAGTGATGAATTGCCAGAGCGACATTGACGATAAAAACAAAAAATAATCCATGAAAATTCTTTATCTCATACGTCATGCAAAAAGTAGCTGGAGTGATTTCAATCTGAAAGATTTTGACCGGCCGCTCAATGAGAGGGGAAAGAAAAATGCGCCTGAAATGGCCGAACGACTGAAAAAGAAAAAAGCTAAAATCGATCTGTTCATTTCAAGCCCGGCCAGGAGAGCGAAAAAAACCAGTAAGATTTTCGCTAAGACATTTGGATATGATGTGGATGATATCTTGTACCGGGAGAATATTTATGAGGGCATGGCAGAAAATTATTTTAATGTATTGGCCAACCTTGATGACAAAGCCGGGAATGTAGCGATAGTAGGGCATAACCCCGGCATCACGGAATTTGCAAATCAACTTTGTGAACAGGTGAGAATTGATAATATTCCTACCTGCGGCGTGTTTGCCGTCGAGGCCAATTGCGACCGCTGGGAAAATTTCAGAGATGCTAAGAAAAGATTTCTGTTTTTTGATTATCCCAAAATGGGACAGGATTGATCACCCGGTTATTTATATGCGCGAGGGCTTTCGGGCAAGATAGACACCGCCGAAAATACATGCCGCCGCAACCAATTTGTAAACTGAGAGTTTCTCTCCCAAAACAATTGCAGCAATGACCGCTGCAAACAAGGGCTGTACATAGATGTAGGAACCGGCTATGGAGGCACCCAGCACTTTGATCCCATATATATTGAACAGGTAAGCAAGAAAAGTTCCACCCACAATTATTTCAATCAGTACAAGCAGATCTTCTGTTCTATAATGTTGCCAGGGTATAGCCCTGAACTCATTCCAGCAGAATGGAAGGATCAAAAACAAACCCATTGTAAAAGCCATGCGGATAACTGTAACCGGAGAATACTTTTCCATGAGGGGCTTCACCAGGATAAAGTAAAAAGTGTACGAAACAGCGTTAATGATCACAAGTATATCTCCCAATAGCATATTGGATCCTTCGCCAGCCTTGCTACGCAACTGAATGAGTATGGTGGCTCCGGTAACCCCCAGCCCAAGTCCGATAATTTTATATATGGTCATCTTTTCCTTTAAAAGCCATGCAGCAATTATAGTGATCAGAATGGGTGTGGCAAGCATCAGCAACGATGCATGGATGGAGGATGTGAGTGAGAGCCCTTTAATGAACAATAATTGATTGATCGCAATACCGGTTAGTGCACAAAGTGCGAAGCGGGGCAGATCGGATCTTTCAATCTTATATTTTTTTCCACGATTTAATACAGCAAAGATCCACAACAATATCACCGTACCTGCTACCCGTAAAAGGTTGAGACCAAAAGGCTGTATAAGTCCCGAATTGATCAGGAACTTCACTGCGGTAAAATTTATAGCGAAAAACAAATTGGTAAACAACAGCGCGAGATGTGCCCGGGGCCGGCCAATATATTGCATAGCGCAAATATCGGAGGCTTCAATTTATTCAGTTGCTCATTTGTTTGTGAAATATTAATTAAGGTCAAAGTAACTGAGTTTTATCAATGTTCAGACGGATAGATTTATTTAATTTTAAATACCCTTATTGAAAAACTGATGAAATACCATTTGCTGTCTGTTTTTCTGATATTCTGGAGTTTCTTCCTAAACGCGCAATCTACTCCCGATTCCTCATTCAGCATTTCTACGCGATCTGTTGCAAGACCTGCAGCGATGATCGTGCCTGCGATATTCATGAGCTCGGGCCTGTTATCCAACAACAATCACGAAGAAGGATTGAAAATGGAAATCGCTGAAGAGCGTAATGAATACATCCCGGGATTTCATACAAAGGTTGATAATTATCTGCAGTACGCGCCCATCGCCCTGTGTTACGGACTTGATGCACTGGGCTATCATGGAAGAAATAATGTAAAACAACAGACTATTTTACTGCTTCAGTCGGAACTGATCATGACAGGTTTGGTTACGGGACTAAAATACACGACCAAACAAATGCGGCCCGACCAAAGTAAAGCTAACTCGTTTCCTTCAGGACATACCGCACAGGCATTTGCCGCAGCAAGTTTTTTCTCACTTGAATACCAGTCAAAATTTCAC
>JAEWDG010000307.1 GCA_023390215.1 Bacteroidota bacterium
CATTTGCACCTATCGTTGCAGGGATCGTTGGTATGGACAGGAAAAAATTCGGATTCTTTAATATAATCGGTTGCATAGCCTGGGTTTGTTCCATGCTTTTTGCAGGGCATTACCTTAATGAGTTTTGCAAACGACAGTTCGGGCTCGATCTTGAAAAACATCTGGAAGCGATCGTTATTATTATTGTTGCCGTTACTACAGCTCCTGTAATTATTCGTTTTTTATTCGGAAAATCAAAAGCTGCGGCTTAAGATGAAAACTCCATCAGGAAATATTTTTTCTCTGGCAGTGCTGGTGGCTGCCCTCGGCTATTTTGTTGATATCTACGACCTGCTTTTATTCAGCATCATTCGAATTCCCAGCCTGCAATCTTTTGGACTTTCGAAAGAGGAAATTACGGCAGGGGGTGAAGCTATACTATCATTCCAGATGTGGGGCCTCCTCCTCGGCGGTGTTTTATGGGGGGTGCTCGGCGACAAAAAAGGAAGATTGAGTGTTCTGTTCGGATCGATCATTTTATATTCCATCGCAAACATTCTGAACGGATTTGTGACCAATGTTGAACAATACAAATGGATTCGCTTTGCTGCAGGCATCGGGCTTGCAGGTGAACTGGGTGCCGGTATTACGCTGGTTTCTGAATTGACGGAAAAAGAAAAACGAGGTCTTGCCACTTCATTTGTTGCAGGAATCGGATTGACCGGAGCTGTGGTGGCGTTTTTAATGAAGCAAAATTTCGAATGGCGGACCTGTTATTTTATTGGAGGAGGACTGGGGCTTGCACTTCTTTTATTGAGGATCTCTGTATATGAATCCGGTTTGTATGAACAGATAAAATCTACATCTTTCAGTCGTGGAAATTTCTTTCAATTTTTCACGAACAGGAAACGGTTCTTCCGGTATATGCTGAATATTTTGATCGGACTTCCTACCTGGCTGGTCATAGGTGTGCTTGTTACATTTTCCGGTGAATTCGCTGAATCGATGCAGGTGAATGGAAAAGTTGATCCGGGCAGGGCCATCATGTATGCATATGCGGCAATCGCGGTGGGTGATGTGCTTATAGGTTTTGTTAGTCAATGGTTTAAAAGCAGAAAAAAAGCGCTTTACATTTTCTACCTGATTACGATATTATTTATCGTTCTGTTTTTTACAACAGGATGGAACAGCAGCCCGGAACGTATTTACTGGATATGTGCGGGTTTAGGCTTCGGTACAGGATTCTGGGCGATTTTTGTTACTATGGCCGCAGAACAATTTGGTACTAATCTTCGCGCAACCGCGGCCACTACAATACCAAATATGGTAAGAGGAATGTTAGCCGTTTTAATTCTGCCGCTTTTTAAAACGATTCGCCTGGAGACGGATTATTTTACATCAGGTTGGATAACTTCACTGATCATTATGCTGATCTCGCTATGCGGTGTAGTGATGATCTCTGAAACTTTTCATAAAGATCTCAACTTCGTTGAAGAATAATGGAACAAAAAAAGATCAGGATCCTTGTTATCAGATTTTCATCTATTGGGGATATTGTATTAACCACTCCCGTGCTTCGTTGTTTGCGCACTCAACTTCCCGAAGCTGAAATTCACTTTCTTACCAGGTGGAGATTCCGGGAAGTAAGTTCACACAATCCGAATATCGATCATTTTCACTATCTGAATCAAGAGATTGTTGAGCTTGTTCCGGAACTTAAAGATCAACTTTTTGATCACGTGGTAGATCTTCAGAACAACAGAAAGAGCCGGGTGTTGCGCAATATGCTGAAAGTGAAATCCACTGTGGTGAATAAACTGAATATCCGGAAATTTCTGCTGACCAGTTTTAAAGTAAATCTGCTTCCGGATAAACATATCGTTCAACGTTATCTTGAAACCGTAAAGGAGCTTGGTGTGCATGATGATGGAAAAGGTCTTGACCATTTTATATCTGCGCAGGATCAGGTTCCTCAGTCCGATATTCCAACTTCTCATTCACTGGGTTATATTGCATTTGTAATCGGCGCTACCTATTATACGAAACGTCTTCCCGCTGAAAAATGGATTGAATTATGCCGGCAGGTTGATCACCCGATCATGTTGTTAGGCGGTCCCGGCGATAGAAAAATGGGCGAAGAGATTGCCGCCCTCGATCCGATCCGGATTTATAATGCCTGTGGCAAATTTTCTTTAAATGAATCCGCCTGTCTGATTGAAAAATCAAAACTGGTGGTATCTCACGATACAGGCCTGATGCACATCGCAGCAGCTTACCAAAAGCCGGTAATCGCGGTGTGGGGTAATACGGTTCCGCGGTTTGGTATGTATCCTTATTATGGTTCCCGATCTGGGAAAACGGCAATCAATGCTGAAGTGAAAGGTCTTTGGTGCAGGCCCTGCAGTAAGTTGGGCTATGACCGTTGCCCCCTCGGACATTTCAAGTGTATGAAAAAGCAAGACATCCAGGAACTGGCACGGACGCTCTATCAGCAATTATCCACTGTAAAATTTTAGCTGTTAAGCTTTGTTTAATCCATGAAGCTTTAATGTTTTATTTAGATGATAAATCGTTGTTTTGGTACACAAAAGCTAATGAACAAACTCTTTTTCTTTTTTTTCTTATTAATGGCTTCAAATGCGGGGGCTCAGTTGACCACGCATATCGAATGGAC
>JAEWDG010000321.1 GCA_023390215.1 Bacteroidota bacterium
CAGTAGAAGAATCTGCCACCCGCCTGCCTGAATACAGAAAAATGCTGCTCGAGATCGTGGATGTACGGCGTTACGCGCTGGCAAAACTCCGGGAGGAAAAAAAGTTCGATGATGAACTGCTGAACAGCCGTGAGTGGGAACTGGATCTCGAAGAAGCAAGGCTGAATGAACAATAATTATTTACAATCGTTGGCGATTTTTAGCACATCCATCAGCGAGGTTTTTTTAATGTCTTCATAGTTCCTGTATTTTTCCGCTACAACATCAACAGCACAGTCGCAATATTTTTTTGCCCTTTCTTCACCAAGCAAATTTTTGCTCCGGTCTTCACAGTTTGAAACAAATTCGCGAACCTGTTTCTTCGTCCAGTATTTTAACGCCGTGCGGGCAATAGTTTTACAGGAACTAAGGTTCATCATAAAAATTATGGAAATAAAAAGGATCGACGCGAAAACTAAAAGATTTCTTTTCATATTATTCTTTTGATTACCCGTGGCAGACTTATCAAATAACCCTAAGTTTATTTGCCGCCAGGACGGGATAATATCTTTCCTGATAAAGGTAAATGCTTTAACAAAAACTTATTGAGGAGGAATTAATCCTGCGCGTATAAATTTTCTCACAGCGCGAACGGATAAATCCCCCGTTATCGAAAATATGAAAAACAAAATTTTACTTTTTCTAATGTTGGCTGTTTCGTCTGGCGCTTTTTCTCAATCCAAAACATCCGTTGGTTTTAAAGCCGGTGTTACCAGTGCCAGCTTAAAAGGTGATGCGGTAAACAGCCTGAACAATTTACTGGGTTATGTGGAAGATTATGTTTCAGCAGGGAGTTCAACAGGATTCTATACCGGTGCATTTGTACATCTTCCAATGGGACAAACATTTTCGTTCGAACCTGGTTTTTACATCACACAAAATGGCTATGAGATGAAGGCCGGCCTCAACGTTAAACCACTGGACGCGCTTGGGGTAGGTGCCAGGGCTAAACTGAAACTGAACTATTTCGATATTCCTTTATTGTTAAAAGCAAATATGGGTGGACTTACCGTTTTCGCGGGGCCACAGTTTTCATACCTGCGCAACGCGGATTTAAAGATCGGTGCAGGGGTTTTGGGAATCAACATCATTAGTACTAAAATCCCTGTAGGGTCCCAATTTAACCGGTGGGATTTCGGGTACACGGCAGGTTTAGGATATGAGTTCTCAAATGGTTTGAGTCTTACTGCTTCTTACGATCAGGGACTTAATAAAATAGATAAAAATAAATCCCTGGATGTATATAACCGGGTGGTAAAACTTGGGATAGGTTTCCGGTTCTGATACTGCGAAATGGCCGTTTCATCTGAAGCGGCCTTTTTTTTATCATCATTCTTTACCACTCATACCAATCTGTTTAATTTATTTAGGCGATTTTGATTTATTTTTCGATCATGAATAGATGGGGGCGGGACAAATGGAAACATCTGCTGGTGTGCATACCATTAGGTATAATGCTTCAGGCAGGAGCGATGTTCTTTCTTCATGATCGCCCTGCGACGGCGTTGTACCTGTCTATTTCTATAATGGTTTTTATCGCGTACATGTTCGAGGTATTTTCGCTGATCACTGATCTGGGCTATTACGAATTGCTTGACGCCATTGCCAGCATTACAGGCGGCGTTTTAGGTATTTTGTTGTTTTTCTGTTTAAAAACGGTCTGGAGATAATGCGCACCATCAACTGCATATCTTTTATCGGGCTTCTCTGTCTCAGTATTTTTGGTGCAAGTGCAGGTGCGGAATGCCCAGCAAACATGCACTTTCAGGGCAACAGCCTTATTTCCTCTGATCCAATTATCAGCGGCGCAGATTCAACCCTTATTATTCCGTTTTCGCGGGCGGGTAACCTGATCATTCTTACTGCAACGGTCGATACGGTGCGGGGTAATTTTATTCTGGATACGGGTGCCCCGGGCCTTGTGCTGAATATTACTTATTTCAGACAATATGAGATGGTCACGCATAGTGATCAGGAACAGGCGGGCCTAAGTGGATTGGGGAGTAACAGGCAAACCACAACCATCAAATCACTCAGACTCGATAATATACTGTTCGAAAGGATAGATGCAGATATGATCAGCCTCGGTCATCTTGAAAATTCAAAAGGGATAAAGATTTTGGGTTTGCTGGGTGTAGAGGTGTTCAAAAGGCTAGAGATGATGAATGACTATGAAAATAACCTGCATTATCTGCATAAGATTCCCAAAAAGCAATCTAAGAGCTATATATCAGTTTTGTTTTCTGACCCGTCAAAATTCGAAACACTTTCGTTTGACCTGGTCGAAAATAAGATCATTACGAAAATGGATATTGGAGGAAGAAAACTTCGATTTATCGTGGATTGCGGCGCGGAATCCAATTTGCTCGACAGTCGGTTACCAAATTCTGTTTTTGACAACGTGCAGGTGAACCGGCGTGTTAAGTTAGTTGGTGCAGGTTCACAAAAACTGGAAGCACTGGCAGGCGACCTGAATAACCTCCAGGCAGGAACGATAAAAATCGACGGATTACCGGTCATGGTAACTAACCTGGAAAAATCATGTCTTTCCTTTGTTAATTGTACCGATGGAATCCTTGGCTTTGATTTTCTTTCACTTCATAAAATCGGATTTAATTTTGTAAAGCGGGAAATGTATATCTGGAAATGAAAAAAACCTTAAACATATCATCATCAGCCATACTGCTCAGGGCAGCTATGTTTCTGGTTCTCGGTTTAGCCGGTTTTGATATAAATGCTCAGAAATATAAAATCGAAAACGGGAAAATGGTGATTGAAATTCCTGCAGACCTGAATCCATTTGCGCTGGACAGTTTCATTCATAAATTCGACCTCGGTGATATGGGGATTAAGTCACTGATCTCGGAAGGTAAAATCGATTCGCTCACAAGGATGGGGTGGGAGATCACCGAAGAAGCCAACAGGGTATTGAAGATCACACGCAACTTCGAAAGTTCGCCCGAACTTGGCAACCTTGAAGGAAAATTACTGTTTGCTTCCAAAGAGGCAACGGACGTGCTGTTTCCGGGAATTCCCGAAGGTTTCAAAGGAGGGCTGAATAACTTCCACCAGGGTAAAGAATTTCCGGTGAAGGATTCTGTTGTTCATTTTTTTCTGCCGGGAAATAACAAAGCACGTCAGGTGATTTTGTCAGGCAGTTTTGTTCATTGGTCTGAAACCAGGCTTAAGATGAACAAAGAGGAGGACGGCTGGGGGATGGATATACCGTTGAAGCCTGGAAAATACTGGTATAAATTTATAGTAGACGGTAAGTGGATCACCGATCCCTCAAATAAGAACAGAGAGAATGATGGTGAGGGAAATGTGAATTCTGTGTATTTTAAAACAAACCATCTGTTCAGGCTTAAAGGTTATGAAGCCGCGCGCCGTGTTGAATTAGCAGGTAGTTTCAACGATTGGAAGACCTGGCTTATGAAAAAATCTGAAGATGGTTGGAAGTTGGATGTCTTTTTAGCTGAGGGTTCACATACCTATAGATTTGTGGTTGACGGAAACTGGATAGAAGATCCGGGTAATCCTGAAAAACTTCCTAATGAGTTTGGAGAATATAATTCGCTCATCAATATCGGAACACCAACGGTTTTCAGACTGAACGGCTATCAAAATGCCTCAGATGTGCGGCTGGCAGGAAATTTTAATCAATGGCGTGAAGATGAATTACTCATGACCCGCAAAAACGGTGGCTGGGAAATTCCTTATGTGCTTGCTGCTGGAAATTACTGGTACCGGTTTATCGTGGATGGAAAACGTATTATTGACACCACACAACGCTTTGCTTCATCCCAGGATGCAGGTTCCAACGTAAACATTCTCATCATTAAACCCAATCACTGTTTTATGCTGAAAGGATTTGCTGATGCAAAAACAGTTGCATTAGCCGGAGATTTCAACGACTTCAACAGTAACAGTTTCCTTATGCAACGGGAAGGCGAGTACTGGGTAACTGATGTACATCTTTCGGTAGGAAAACATATTTACAAGTTTGTTGTTGATGGAAAGTGGATTTTAGATCCTGCTAATCCCCAATGGGAACAAAATCAGTATGAAACTGGAAATTCCGTTATTTGGATCGAGCCCTAGCATTATGTTACTTTCTAAATACTTATTTCAAAATATGCGATCGTTTTATTTAACAGGCTTTGGAATTTTACTTGCCTTGTTTGTGAACGCACAAGACAGCAGTGCAGTTGGAAACGAGGTGATTTATGGACGTAAAGATGGCATGTCACTAACGTTATTTGTTCAACAACCAATTGGTGCTGCAAAAAACCGGGCGGTTATAAACCTGGTCAATGGAAACTGGACTTCCGGTATGAGCAGGGCCACGGGGTATTTCAAAAGAGCGAAGACTTTTGCCGACAGAGGATACACGGTATTTACGGTGCTTACGAGTTCACAACCCCGTTACAATATTTTCGATGAAGTGAATGATGTAAAAAGGGCAGTACGTTTTGTACGTTATCATGCGAAAGAATATCAGATTGATCCCAACAAAATAGGAATCACCGGAAGTTCAAGTGGAGGACATCTGTCTTTGATGGTGGCTACCGCTTCGGATTCTGTTATTAATTCCAGCGATCCTGTCGACAAGGTTTCTTCGCGCGTTCAGGCAGCGGGTGTGTTTTTCCCGCCTACGGATTTCTGGAATTATGGTCAGGAGGGCTATAATGCCCAGGCAAGTGAGATGTTTATCACCATGGCCCGGCTTGGGGGTGCTTTCGATTTTAAGGTGTTTGACCAAAGGGCCGGGGTTTATGTTTCTGTAACTGATTCGGCAAGCAGGAGGCTTTTAGCCGGTCAGGCGTCACCTGTTTACCAGGTAAGTTCGGATGATCCTCCAACGATTATTTTCCATGGAGATCATGACAGGCTGGTTCCAAGACAGCAATCCGACCGGATGATCAGCGCTTTACAAAAAGCAGGTGTTCCTTCTAAACTGGTGATTAAAGAAGGGGGAAATCATGGCTGGCCCGCCATGGATATAGAAGAAAATAAGATCGCCGACTGGTTTGATCAGTACCTTAAATAGCTATTCTATTATAAACAGTTCCGCGATAGGGCCCAATTTAAAAAAATAGGAACCAGACCGCACACCTGCCATACATAGTTTTATTTCCGTAGCGCCCTCAGAAATGGTACCCCGGCGAATAAGTTTTCCATTTGAATCGGTGATAATGTATTGGGGGTGGAGGAACTGATCTTCCGTTTTAATGGTGAGCGTCTGGTTTGCCTCCATACGAGTGGGCATCAGCATGATGCCGTTTGCAATGTTCTTCATAGTTAGGTTATGGTGTTTCAGAAGTTGGCCACGCAGGGCAAGAATGGTGCCAAAGCCCCCTTAAACCTATAAGGTCTTAAGACCTTATAGGTTTAAGGGGGGAGCAAAAAAAAGCCCCTCGTTGAGGGGCACTATATTTAAGGGCTAGTGTTATCTTAATCCTGGGAACGGTTGCGGTCATACCCGCCGCGATCGCGGTTATCATATCCGCCGCTGTTACGGTTGTCTCTGTTTCCATACGAATTGCCTCCACCACGGCTATCCCGGTTTCCATATCCTCCGCTCCGGTTATCTCTGTTTCCATAACCTCCGCCGCGACTGTCCCTGTTTCCGAACCCCCCACTTTCAGAACGTGGAGAAAATCTTGGGGCACCGCCGCCCGGTGGCCTGCCTGAAGAAGGACGATCTTCAGCAGCTTTCACTACCATAGGTTTTTTTCCGAGAGAAATATCATTAAGGCTTTCAATTGCATCCTTGGCCTCTTCTTCATTGGGCATATCAACAAATGCAAACCCTTTGCTTTTACCCGTTTCTTTATAGATTGCAACTTTAGCGGAAGCGATGGTACCAAATTTTTCGAAGATCTCGGTAAGCTCAGCATCATCCAGGTCATAGGGCAACCCGGCAACAAAAATTTTCATGTAATCAATTTGAAGTGAAAGTAGGAAAGTTTAAAATGTAAAATGCGCTTTTTAAAAATTAATTCTCGTAACGAAAATCTGAACGGTTTATTTTGTCCCTTCTTATAAACTTCCTCAGCATTGCTGAAGACAGATTAAGCATTACAATGACCAAGTGCGTAATAAATAATAATGAAGATAAGAATAGTGCTAAGACAGCCACCACCTAATTTTTTTGCACCGTAACCGGCAATCAACGTACGAAAAAGTCTGTTCATGAGTTTATATATTATACCGATTAGCAGCTAAAAATTATGCCATCTCCTTTTCGATAAATGGCAAAACTTAAGAATGTTTTAGTGACTACTGGCATAATATTCCGTAAAAGCATGTAAATAAAGCCTGTCTCGCCTATGTAACATTTCGACTTTAAAAACCAAATTAAAAATGAATACCAATTATGCAATGCATGGCCTCTCTCTGGCCGAACAAACCGAACACAATGTTACAGGCTGGGTAGGACATCATCCCGGAGAATTCAAAGATATGAGCAGGGGCCAAACCTTTCAATCCACAAAAGAAGCTGACATCAACAGGGTAGAAGTATTTACAGAAGTAGTTATGCACCCTGGAAAGGTTACGCTGACTTTTCACGCTTTTGATCCTGAATCAGGCACCTGGGGACCTGAACTGAGCAAAGTAACTACTGACCTTGATAGAGATAACGCGGGCGAATGGCTTGCATTTGACGTTCCCAATCTTCATGTTAATAAGGGTGCTTCATACGGCTTTAAACTCGAGAGCGATGATTCCTATTTCGGAGTCGGCGAAGCTGCGGGTAGTGCACGTAAACCACCGTTATTATCCGGCCAGGAATGGTTGTTCACAGCCCAGGGTAAACCTGTGAATGCTTTCAATTATTTCAGTCTTTCCTTTAAAATTAAGGGAGCTGCATAATTCGGTTGTAAGGCTGGAATGATTTATGAATGTTCTTACAAAACACTAATCAATGAACAGAAATATGAAAATCGGAATGATTGTAACCGGGGCTGTGGCAGGATATGCCCTTTACCGCTATTATAATCTTCCAAAAGAAAAAAGAGAAAAATTACTCTCGGATGCGAAACATTCATTCGATGATTTGATTCATGGTGCCAGTGAAACTGTAGAAAAGCTTGAGCATTATGTGGAAGATCTCGGTTTGAGTGAACAGTGGAAAAGCAAACTCTCAACTATCCGCGGTTTGTTTTCTGATCTTTACCGTGAGAAAAAAGAAACTCCTAAAAGAATGCTGCTGAACCATCCTAACTAGAATCATTTCGCCATAAGCATAAGCCCGTCAGGGCTTTTTTTTATATTTGTTTAAACCAAGTTCGTTAATAATGAAAAAAATGATTCTTCCTTTGGGATTGATCTTAGCAGTTATGTTCTCTAACTGTGGCTCTTCTAAAAAGTCGACAACAGCAACTGGTACTGCCCCAGCTCACGCAGACATAACTTTTGAGAGGAATGTACTTCCTGTCATTCAGTCCCGTTGTTCACCTTGTCATATTGCAGGTCAGGGAAAAAAAACGCCATTGGATCAATACGGGAATGCAAAATCTGATATTGATGATATGATAAACCGTATCTCAAAACAAAAAGGTGAACATGGATTTATGCCCATGCGGGGCGAAAGGCTTGCTGAAAATGAAATTCAAATTTTGAAAGACTGGAAAGCGCAGGGGCTTGTGGAGAAAAATTAAGCGGATGGGGAAAAACTTAAATTTGCTTAACCTATGCGTGTTTTCCCCGATTCTGCACTTCAGCAACTGGAATTTGATAAAATAAGAGAATCTGTTGCCCTTCAATGTCAAACGGCTTATGGGCGTGGGCGTGCCACTCACATGCGTATCCATACCCAGATAGACTGGGTTATCGCACATCTTCGGCAGACCTATGAATATAAGTTATTACTGGATGCTGGTATTGATCTGCCAAATAATTTTACTTCTGAAATTACAAAAGAGCTTAAATTATTATCTCTCCCGGGTGCGACTTTATCCGGAGATCAATTCCTAATGATCCGGCGACTGGCTGAAAATGCCGGCAGGATTTTCCGCTGGTTTAACGAAGAAAGAAGTACAGACAACCCATATCTTTCCAACATAATCAGCGAATCTTATTACGAGAAATCGATAGTTGAACTGATCGATGAGGTGTTAGAAGAAACCGGAATGGTAAAAGATTCTGCATCAGCTGAACTGGCAAATATCCGTCTAACACTATACCGAAAACGCAGCGAACTGCGCAGGCAGTTTGAGAAACTTGTTCAGCGGTTACAAAAACTCGGTTACCTGGCAGATATCGAGGAAAGTTTTATGAACGGGAGGAGAGTACTGGCCGTACTTGCGGAGCAAAAGCGTTCAGTAAAAGGTGTTGTCCATTCAGAAAGCGATAGTGGGAAAACAACTTTCATTGAGCCTGAAGAAACCACGTCACTTAATAATGAGATCTTTTCGCTTGAATTTGAAGAAACCAGAGAAGTTAACAGGATTCTCCGAAAACTCACCACTGATTTAAGTATTTACGCCGCTTTACTGTCTGGATATTTCAAAATAGCGGGAGAATATGATTTCGTAAGAGCAAGAGCAAGATTCGCGATTGAAGTGGGAGGGAACATGCCGCAGGTATCGGAGAAGCCCGTGGTTAATCTTATACAGGCTTATCACCCTTTATTGCTTTTGTACAACAGAAGAGCAGGTAAGCCAACTATTCCTTTAACCGTTCATTTATCAGAGCAGGACCGGATACTCGTTATCAGTGGACCAAATGCAGGTGGCAAAACCGTTACGCTGAAAACAGTTGGTATATTACAATTAATGTTGCAATCGGGACTGCTTGTACCGGTTAGTCCGGATAGTGACATGGGTATTTTCCGCCAGCTAATGATTCATATCGGTGATACCCAAAACCTGGAATTCGAACTGAGCACCTATTCTTCCCATTTACGGCACATGAAATATTTTTTAGAAAATGCGAATGGAAAGACGATGTTTTTTATTGACGAACTGGGGAGTGGTTCGGATCCAAACCTTGGTGGTGCGTTTGCAGAAGTGATCCTTGAGGAATTAGCCGCTAAAAGATCTTTCGGAATCGTTACTACACATTACCTAAACCTAAAGGTGATGGCTAACAAGGTAAAAGGCATCATCAATGGAGCCATGCAATTTGATGAGGAACGTCTTCAACCATTATATAAACTGCAGGTAGGCAAACCCGGTAGTTCGTATACGTTTTCCATTGCGGAAAGAATAGGACTGGACAAAAAGCTCATTTCCCGCGCACGAAAACTGGTGGATGAAAACCAGTACGAACTTGACCGCTTGTTGAACAGCACAGAGCAGGATCTGCAGAAACTCAGTCAGGAAAAGATCAAACTGGAAAACCTGATTAAAGAAAACGAACGGATAAGTAAAGAGATGGAGAAGGTGATGGATAAGGAACGTCACCGTCAGCAGGTTGAAATCATTAAACAACAGAATCGTATCTCTGAAGAGCGGGTGGCCGAACTCAGGGACATGGAGCGCCGGTTGCGTGCGATTGTTCAGGAATGGAGAAAAGCTGAAGATAAAAACGAAGCGATCAAAACAATACAGGCGTTATTGTTTCAGCAACAAAATCAGTTCAGGAAACAAAAGCAACATAAACTGCAGGAAGAAAAATATACAGAAGTTGAAGGTGAGGTAAAATTGGGTGACAAGGTGAAAATGAAAAATAACCGTTCTATAGGGATAGTAAAAGAACTCCGGGGAAAAAAAGCTGTTTTACAGATTGGGGTGATTCCTATAACCGTTTCAGTAAAAGACCTTGTGGTAGTTAAAGACAAGCAGGAATAGAATAAACTGGTTTGAACCTGGACATAGATTTAGTAGGGTTTACATATTATCTTTTATCGGTAAGATTCAACACCCGGAAATCATCTTGGACACACTTACACATATTGTTCTCGGCGCAACCATCGGGGATGCGCTTTTAGGAAAAAAACTGGGAAAAAAAGCGATGCTGATCGGCGCAGCTGCCCAGGTAATTCCTGATCTCGATTTTATTGCATATTTCTGGTCTACCCCCTCAGAAAATTTACTGGCACACCGCGGCTTCACTCATTCATTCCTATTTCTCATTATAATAACATTATTTCTTGCCGCGCTGATGTTTCGTTTTGAGAGGAGAAATCACCTGAGCTTTCAACAATGGGCTTTTTTTATTGGTTTTGAAATCGCCATTCATTTATTTGTGGATGTTTTCAATGCATATGGAACCGGCTTGCTTGAACCATTTAGTCACAAACGGTTCTCTCTGCATGCCATGTTTGTCGCAGATCCATTCTTTTCCTTCGCGCCCGGTATTGCCGCTGTGGTTTTATTTATAAAAAAGTCAGGTGCCTCCGGCCGGACCTTCTGGCAAAAATTTGGAATCATCATTCCCCTGGTTTATCTGGGGTATTGTGCGGTAAATAAAACGATGGTTGATTCGGATATTGAGCGTATACTGACGCGTAAAAATATCAATCATCAGTCCTTACTGACAACGCCCACACCTTTGAATAATTGGTTATGGTACGTAGCGGCGAAATCTGATTCAGGTTTTTATGTAGGTTACAGGTCTGTGTTCGATAAACGGGAAGATATTGATCTGCATTTTTTCCCGCAGGAAAAAAAGCTCTTGCAAGGCGTCGCTGATAAGGAAGAGATACAAAAGCTGATACGTTTTTCTCAGGAATATTATGTTGTTCAGCAATGGCATGACACCATAGTATTTAACGATCTGCGGTTCGGGCAGATCGTGGGTTGGCATGATCCGAATGAAAAGTTCGTTTTCCATTACTTTTTGCAGAGAAAAGGCGGGAATGCAGTTGTTCTGCAAAGAGGCAGGTTTGCAAAATGGGATCTGAATACATTGCGGTCTTTGTGGGAAAGGATTTCAGGCAGGTAATTATTCTCTTTTGAAATAGAAGGTAGTGAGTTTAAGAATAAGCCTGATAAGATCATAAGAAAACCTCTGTGCAATTTTTGTAAATATTCCGGCTTTATATAACGGACTCCCGGTTGTTATTTCGGTGCAGTCGTTCTGCAATATTTCTTCCATGACCGACTGTACTTTGGTTGCAAAGGGTTTGTTTCTTACATCCACGTTAACCTCTGTGCTGGCATATGTGCTGATGTTATTCACATTGAATGACCCAACAGTAACCCAATGGCGATCAACGACCATCAGTTTCGCATGTAATACAGTAGGCCGGTACTCAAAAATGCGCATCCGGTTCCTCATCATCCACCGGTACAAATAACGTTCTGCATATTTTGCAAGCGCGACGTCGCTGGTCCCGGACAGTATCAGTTTTACTTCTACGCCCCGTTTAGCCGCAAGCGCCAGTCTTTTCCTTAGTGTATTTCCCGGAAGAAAATAACTGCATAGGATACAGATTTCTTCTTCGGCATGGTTAAACCAGTTAAAATAGGTTTTCCAGATTTGCTGCTTCCCTTTCACCCAATCATTGTATCGTGGTCTGACAGAACAAATTTCGTCGAACGGCACAGTTTGGCCGGATAGAGGAGGGGCCTGTTTTTTATGCCATTCTTTATAGCAATATCTATAAAGGTCAAATGCCGTTTCGCCTTTTACTTCGATCGCGTAATCAAGCCAGGCAGGTTCTTCATTAGCGTCGTTGTACCTGTCAGCGAAATTGATACCTCCCACTAAAGCGATTTGTTCATCGATCACGATTACTTTGTCGTGCATTCGCCTGCCAAAATAAAAATGACTGGATCTGAGAAAAGGTTCAAATAGACGGAATTGAATATTATTCTGAGCCAATTGCTGAATAAAATTTTTAGGCAGCGATCTGGAAGCATAGCCATCGGCAATAATGTGAATATGCACTCCTTTTTTTGCTGCGCTGATAAGCGTGTTCGCTATCGAAGTCCCGGTATAGTCATCCTGCCAGATATAGATCCTGATATAAATGGACTTTTTTGCTCCATTGAAAAGATTATGCAGTCTTTCAAAATAGTCTTTACCGCCTCTTAATAAGGAAACGGAATTATGAATAGAATAAGCGCCGGATTTCTTTCCCCACGACATATGGCTTTAAAATACGGTTGTTTTCGTTTATAAACCTCTTGATGGCACTCATTATTTTCTCTGATGCCGGTCAACTTTATTGATTAGAGATGATCTTAAGTTGCCTTAGAAAATTAATTTTTATGGTTCATACTACTGTAAATAATGAAGGAGCAGAAATCGCGCTTTGGCTTGTGGCCGTTTTCATACTTGCTTTTGGCTACCGGTATTTCAGAGATATTGTAGGGTTCATATTGGAAAAGCTTTACCAGTTTTTTATTCAGAATCATGTGTGAGGGAAACCGTGTTGATAGCTAAGACCGGTGGGCTGAAAAAAAACCTTATAAACGATTAAAATAGATTTTGTTACAAAAATCTTGCGTATTACTTTTGCGGCGGAGAGATGGCAGAGCGGTCGAATGCGGCGGTCTTGAAAACCGTTGACTGTCACAGGTCCGGGGGTTCGAATCCCTCTCTCTCCGCCAAGCCAAAATGCAGCAGCAAAAAGCAGCAGGATGGCAGTTCAAGAAAAACTGTGGCAAATTTGTGGCAGTTTTACTCTTGAAAAGAAAAAGATCAGCGTTGATGCGGGTTTAAACGCATAAGGTTCGAATCTCTCATCGCCGGAATTTTCTACAAAAAGTATCTTAAAAGCAAAAAAGCCTGCAAATTTTGGA
>JAEWDG010000013.1 GCA_023390215.1 Bacteroidota bacterium
TGTCTGATGTGTCTTCTCTAACTAATATTCTAAACTTACCGTTAGGGCTAAGCGCGTTTTCAATCGCAACCACTTCACCACTGAAAGTTCCGTACGAAGCTTTCGGCCATCCGCTAAAAACGATCGCTGGAAATCCATCAAACAAAAATCTTACTTTTTGATTACGCGCAATCAAAGGCATATCCATGGGTTCTATAAAAAGTTCTACCACATAATTCGATGGGTTGGGGATGATCTCTGCGATCAGTTCAGATTCTTTGATGATCTCTCCCAGACCTGCTTTTGCCGCCCGTACAATCTGGCCATCCTGCGGGGCCCGGATAAAATACATCCCGCTCCGGATAGAGTAGTTGCTGTACTGATTTTTAAGCTTCGCAACCTCCGCCTGGTTACCGGCTAACTGCGACATGGATTGAAACTGCTCGCCCTGAACCTTTGAAAGCTTTTCATTATACTCCTGGTTGAGGGCTTCTTTCTCAATTTCTGCGATCGTTAGCTCCTGCCTGGTAATGCTGAATTTATTATCCGCGCTTATTTGTTTTGCCAGAGCATTCTGATATGCCTGGTTTCTTTGCTCCAGTTGCGTAAGCGACACGAGACCGCTGTCATACATTGCCTGCTGACGCCTGTACTGCTTCTCCGTAATTTTCAAGTCATTTGCTGCCGCAACAGCTTCCACGCTATCGCTCACCAGTTTACGTTTCAACTGACGTATTTTATTCTCCAGCTGCAATTGTTTCGCAGAACGGTTTCCGGATAACGCGTTCATCTGGGCATCGGCAGCGCGCAATTTGTTTTCATAAAACCCAATGCCTTTCTGTTTCGCAGACAACTGTTCGGCTGTTCTGTCTATGAGCTGTGGATCCAGGTACTCTTCTTTGATTTCTGAAATTTGTACGATGGTATCTCCCTGCTTAACAAAATCGCCTTCCATTACATACCATTTCACAATTTTTCCGGGAATAACGCTGTTCAATTGCTGAGGCCGGTCTTCCTGCCGCTGCGTGGTTACCATTCCGCGTGCCCTGATGTTCTGTGTCCACGGAAGAAACAAAACAATCACCACTACGATCAGCATTCCCAAAGCCCAGTACTTTACGCGGCTGGTTTTATTGTACCGATAAATGGTTTCGTAAGCCTTAAGGATTTTCATTCTTAATGTTTTTTATCATGCGCATGTTTCCTGATTTGTTCAGGAACAAACACAGGTCGCATTTTTCAATAAAGTCTTTATCTGTTGTCGCGATGATCATGCTCGCCTGCCCGGCTTGTGTGAGCAGATAATTTTTTATCTGATCCTGAAATTGTTTTTCTAAACCATTCCAGGGTTCTTCAAGTAATAGCAAACGGGGCTTACTCAACAACGCCCTTATCAATACTATTTTTTTTGACGCATGTTCTGGCAGCTTTTTTCCTGTTGAGGCAAGGCGGGTATCAAAGCCCTTATCAAGAGACTGGATATAATTCGTAAGTCCGGTTATTGCACATAGCGCGCTGATTTCATCAAGGGAAACATCTTCCTGGCCCATGATCAGGTTATCCATCAGACTACCTTCAATAATATCCTGTTGGCTTACTGCGAGACCAATGCTTTTCCTTAAGGAGAAAACATCATAATTTTTTACCGGCACATCATTCAATAAAACGGATCCTGAAAACCCGGGATAACAACCAGCCACTAAGCGCAACAACGTCGATTTTCCAGAACCCTCTTCGCCATAAATACAAAGCTTCTCACCGGGTTTCAAATGAAAAGAGATATTTTCCAGGACAGGTTTATGACCCGGCTGATAACTAAAGCCAAGATTTTTTGCGCTAACGCTTAATCCTTCATTTGCATCAGGCAATACCAGCGTACCATTTTCATCCACATCCTTATCCAGTACCTGTTCCAGTTTTTCAACCGAGGTCAATACATCATAAACATTATCCAGCCGCACAATGAGTTTTTCAACTGAGCTGATAATGGTTAAAATAACGATCTCTGCAGCTACGAATTGGCCAACGTTTAATTGCTGATTCAGCAATAGGAGGGTTCCTACTATCAACATGGCAGTGGTGATAAGGGTTTTGAATATCACCAGCGTTTTGAATTGCAGTTGAAGAATGTTAAAATGCGCTGTGCGTGCTGTTAAATAGTTTGTTACGTGCCTGTCAGTTTGCTGCAATAAAAAGCTTTCGGAACGGATAAACTTCACGGACCAAATTGCTCTGGCCATCTCCTGTAACCATGCTGCGGTATTGTATTTATAAGTACTCTCCTCAATACTTTTCTCGAGACCCCTGGTTCCTGAAAAATAAAGGATGCCGATAATGATCAGGCTCAGTAAAATACCAAAGGCTATAAATACAGGATGATAGAGTGAAAGCAGAATCAATCCAAAAATGATCTGAATGATGGCGATCGGAAAATCAAGTAATAATTTGGCAAGGCTTTTCTGAAGGGTTATTACTTCAAAAAACCGGTTGGTAAGTTCAGGCAGATAATAATTATCTACCGCCGATAATTTAAAGGATGGAATTCGCTTCGCTATATCGAAGGAATAGCGCACAAATATTTTCTGCTGGATCTTTTCGATGATCTGCATTTGCTTCACCTGCATAATACCTGCGGTAAAAACACAAAATACCACGAGAAGAATCAACAGAATGATGGACGCGGTGATCTGGTTGGTCATTGCGAAACCAACAAGACTTTGGATGCCGATAGGAATGGATAAAAGGATCACACCGTTTATCAGTGCGAAAAAATATACGGCGCTTATTTCCTGCCCTTCAGCCTGGAGCAACCGGAATATGCGCCCTACAGGATTAACCTGCGTGCCCATAGCTTTTAATTTAAAATAATAAAATGGAGACAGCCTTAGATGGCCGATATATATGTTGCCTGGAAGGGATCAGGCGGAGGGGCTTCGTTGAATAGAAGAGGGCACTGAATTTTTCCTTGAGAAATAACAACAGGAGAAATTGATTCCACTTCCCGAACCAAATGGCTTGAATAACTGATATAAAATTCTGAATCGCTGTCTTTTTTCTTGCTTTCTTTTTTCTGGTCTTCCGGATTCTCAACCAACGTGCAGGAGGTTTCTTTTAAGAAATGCTTCACCGGTAAAATATAAAATGACACCGCGATCATCAGAAATATGGAGAGCAGAATTCTCATGAAGCCACAAAGAAAGAACAGGCCGGGAATAGTTTCATTCCCGGCCTGTAAAATATTTGTAAATTGTTCTCTTAAACTCAAGCCTGTTAAGCTTTTGCCGTTGAAGGACGAAATATGATTAAACAGAATAGCGGTTTCCGCTGCTTAATAAAAATTACCCGCTAAATATTCAAACCGCCGCAAGCGCTGATGGTTTGACCTGTTATGTAAGAAGAAAGATCGCTGGCAAGAAATAAAGCCACATTCGCGATGTCTTCAGGTGTTGCAAATTTTCCAAGCGGTATATCCGAAAGATATTTTGATGCAGCATCTCCATCTTTCAGATACGTGGTCATATCGGTTTCAACAAAACCTGGAGCGATGGCATTAGACCGAATGTTCCTGCTGCCTAATTCCTTGGCTATGCTTTTTGTGAACCCGATGATACCTGCCTTGCTCGCAGCATAGCTGCTCTGTCCGGCATTTCCCATTTCGCCAATCACGCTGCTCATATTGATGATACTTCCGGATTTGGCCTTCATCATAGGACGAATAACCTGTTTCGTCATATTGAACACACTTTTCAGGTTAACATCTATCACTTCATCCCATTGTTCCGGAGTCATCCGCAGCAATAAATTATCTTTTGAAATGCCGGCATTGTTTACACATATATCTATCTTTCCAAAAGCAGCAACCACATCAGTAACCAGGGTTTCACAAGCCGCAAAATCCGCGGCATTCGCCTTTATCGACAAAGCCTTAACTCCAAAACTTTTTATTCTCTCTTCCAGGTCTTTCGCGCGTGCTGAACTGGAATCGCTCACATACGTTATAGCAACGTCGGACCCGTGCTCTGCGAATTTCAACGCGATTGCTTCCCCAATTCCACGAGCCGCCCCGGTAACAATTGCTGACCTGCCTTCAAGAAGTTTCATTCAATTAGTTTTTAGTAAATACAATTACGATCTTAATGATCCCGTAAATGAATTGTTATTGCAACGCTTGTAAAAACAAGTCATCAGCACATTCAGAACGGGTACGAAGATATTATCTCTCAGGAAATAAGTTCCGGGAACGCACAGTTATTTAATCGAATAGAGGATTTCAGGCAATGAGGTCTTGATAAATAATCCTTTCCTCAATTAGTTGATCAGTTTAAGCAGGCCTATTACCTGTCGCCATTTAAACATTTTTCGAAATAAATCCTGCTGCTTTTTTTTACTGCAGGTTTAATATTTCTTCAAGGATTTGACGGTCGTTGCTCAACCTTGGTATTTTGTGCTGGCCACCCATTTTATTTTTTGCATGGAGCCATTTGGCAAAACCTCCTTTGCTGATCTGCCTTACTACGGGAGGACCCAGGGCAATATTCTTGTGCCGTTTTGCTTCATAATCACTATTAAGTGATTTCAGGCTGTTGTCAAGCACATTTATGAACAATTCCATGTCTGCAGGAGGATGGTCGAATTCGATCAGCCATTCGTGTGCCCCGTTACGCTTTTCAGAAAAATAAACCGGAGCTGCCGTATAATCAGAAACCACGGCACCTGTTTTGGCGCTGGCCATGGCAATGGCATTATCAGCATTGTCGACGATCACTTCCTCTCCGAAGGCATTGATATAATGCTTCAGCCTTCCGCTTACTTTTATTTTATAGGGATTGATTGAGGTGAACTTAACGGTGTCGCCTACCAGATATCTCCAGAGGCCACCCGTAGTAGAGATCACCAGTGCATAATTTTTAAATAACTCAACATCCTTAAGCCCCACGGTTTGCGGATTTGGCTTTCCATATTCTTCCACGGGCATAAACTCATAAAAAATACCATGTTCTGTAAACAATAACATTCCATCGTCATCCGGTTTTTCCTGGGCTGCGAAAAATCCCTCACTGGCATTGTATATTTCCAGGTAGTTGATGGGCTTCCCAATAATCCTGTCGAACTGCTCCTTATATGGCACGAAAGAAACTCCTCCGTTGATATAGAGTTCGAGGTGCGGCCAAACTTCCGCTATGGTTTTCTTTTGCTTTATTTCGAGTATGCGTTTCAGTAAGATAAGGGTCCAGGTAGGAACGCCTGCAAGAGAAGTAACGTTTTCATTAGCGGTACTCTGGGCCAGCTTCTCGATCTTATCCTCCCACTCATCCAGCAGGGCGATGCTTAATTCCGGCGTCCTCAACCAATGGCCCCAGAAAGGCGAATTCTGCATCAGTACGGCCGAAAGGTCTCCATATTGTACCATCTCATTCACCTGGCTTAGCTGATGGGAACCACCTACCACCAATCCTTTTCCCGTAAGGAGATCACTCGCCGGAAAATTTTTATAATAATTGGTAAGTACGTCTTTGCTCGACTTAAAATGATTGTCATGCAGGCTTTCGTCGCTTACAGGAATGAACTTGCTTTTATCACTGGTAGTTCCACTGCTTTTTGCAAACCAGTTGATCGGAGTATTCCAGAGAACATTCTCTTCTCCCTCCATCATCCGCGCGATGTAAGGCTGGATATCCTGATATTCATGGATAGGAACCGCCT
This sequence comes from Bacteroidota bacterium, assembly GCA_023390215.1. Lineage (GTDB taxonomy): Bacteria > Bacteroidota > Bacteroidia > Chitinophagales > Chitinophagaceae > Ferruginibacter. The sequence goes on from JAEWDG010000013.1 coordinate 5,683, forward strand.
GCTTGAACTGTTTTACCGAGAATAGCCGGTTGAATTTATATTTCCTCCCGAAAACCGTGTATTGAGCTGAAGTGACCAGATGCTGAAGTACCTCCCTTTGAGCGACAACGGGGTGGTTTGTCCAATTCTCGATGCGCCAGAGCCGCATGCGCGCCAGTTTGGATATCGCGGGAGAAAGTAGTTTCATGATATGGCGCTCAAAGCGGTTATTGAACCTGTTGGTACAGGTAATCTTTTCTTTTCAGTTCGAAATTGCGGCCCAGGTAAAGTCTTCTTACCTGTTCGTCACCTGCCAGCTCTTCTGCTGTTCCATGCTTGAAAATAGAGCCATCAATTAACAAATACGCCCGGTCGCAGATCGATAAAGTCTCATTTACATTGTGATCGGTAATCAATACCCCAATCTGCTTGAACTTCAATTTAGCAATTATTTCCTGTATATCTTCAACAGCAATGGGATCTACACCTGCAAAGGGTTCATCCAGCAGGATAAACTTTGGGTCTACCGCCAGGGCCCGGGCAATTTCCGTTCTTCTCCGCTCACCCCCGCTCAGCGTATCTCCATTATTTTTCCTTACGTGCTGAAGCCTGAGTTCATTCAGCAACACTTCCAGTTTATGTTTTTGTTCTGCTTTGGAAAGTCTGGTCATTTCCAGCACAGCGAGGATATTGTTCTCAACACTCAGTTTTCGAAATACACTGGCTTCCTGCGGAAGATAACCGATTCCCATCTGCGCCCTTTTATACATCGGTAACTTGGTAATATCCTGATCATTGAGGTAAACTGAACCTTCATCGGGCTTTACCAGTCCAACCACCTGGTAAAAAGAAGTTGTTTTACCGGCGCCGTTTGGCCCCAGCAATCCAACGATCTCGCCCTGGCTTACCTGAAAAGACACGTCTTTAACTACTGTACGGCTGCCGTAGGTTTTGTAGAGATTTTTAGTGTATATCGTGAGCTTCACTATCCGGTTTTTACAAAAATAAGCTTATGGCTGAATAGCCCTGATTGATTGTTGTTAAGATCCGTATTCTTTTACGATGGTTTTGAGGACTTGTTGAACTAAGTTTGCATAATTTTTTCAGCCTGATGAAAGTTATTGAGCATATAAAACGATCCAAAGACCCGTTGATTTCTTTTGAGATACTTCCCCCCTTAAAGGGTAAGGGCATTCAGTCGCTATACCAGCATCTCGATCCACTGATGGAGTACAAACCTTCCTTCATTAATGTAACCTATCACCGCAGCGAACATGTATTCAAAAAAAAACAGGACGGAACTTTTGAAAAAGTGGTGGTGAGAAAAAGACCCGGCACAGAATCCATCTGTGCAGCCATCATGAATAAATACAATGTGGACACGGTTCCTCACCTGATCTGTGGCGGTTTTGGTGTGAATGAAACAGAAGATGCGCTGATCAACCTAAATTACCTCGGTATCGATAATGTGCTGGTGCTTCGCGGAGACGCACCTAAAAACGAGGCCCATTTTGAGCCTGAACCCGGTGGCCATCAATATGCGATCGACCTGCTTCACCAGGTAAGTAACCTGAATAACGGTATTTACATAGAGGAGGAACTGAAAAATACAACCCAGACAAAATTTTGCATAGGCGTGGCCGGATACCCGGAAAAACATTTCGAAGCGCCTAATATGCAAACAGATCTTCATTACCTGAAAGCAAAAATTGATGCGGGCGCAGATTATGTTGTTACCCAAATGTTTTTTGACAACAGTAAATATTTTGCTTTTGTAGACGCCTGCCGTGAAATAGGTATTACTGTTCCCATCATACCGGGGCTAAAACCTATCTATTCGAAAAAGCAGTTAACCATGCTTCCTAAAACGTTTCATATAGATATTCCCACCGATCTTTCCAAAGAGATACTGGCATGCAATAAAGAGGAAGATGTTGAGAAAGTTGGAACGGAGTGGCTGCTGGCTCAATCACGCGAACTAAAAAAAGCAAATGTTCCGGTATTACATTATTATACGCTGGGAAGACCGCATATTGTAGCAAACGTGGTTGATAAGTTGTAACCCTCAGTCCATAAAAATATTATTGAAAAAAGGCCGGTAGAAATAACCGGCCTTTTTAATGCTAAACTTCTTTTACCATCCGCCCAACGGAATTCCCACGGATAGACTCACCGTGCGAAATTTGTTCTTTTCGTTGGCACTGTTATCTGTTTGCATAGAGTTGATCTTGGCAAGGCCTAAACCATAATTAGCTTTGATGATAAAACGATTCAGCGTTAACCCGCCACCGAAATTCAAGCCATAATCAAATCTTTTCAGCCTGCTATACGAAGCACCTTCCTGTTCAGAGGTAGTAGGA
>JAEWDG010000048.1 GCA_023390215.1 Bacteroidota bacterium
GTGAAATCAGTAAGCTGGTATGATAATGAAATGAGCTATGTTTCCCAACTTGTTCGTACGGTTCATTTCTTCGCCGGACTGATCAGTAAATAAGCAGTTCATAATCCAACCGTAAAGCGGCTGGTCGGAATTAATGACTAATTTTGACCATATCGTTTTACGGTTTTTTATTTCTAAAAAATTATCATGTCACGATTCAACGATTTTGATTTTAAAGGCCACAAAGCCCTGATCCGTGTGGATTTTAATGTACCCCTGGATAGCGCATTCAACATAACAGATGATAGCAGAATGAAAGCTACCATTCCAACCATCAACAAAGTTTTGAATGATGGCGGTGCTGTTATTTTAATGAGTCATTTAGGCCGGCCGAAAGAAGGCCCAACGGAAAAGTATTCGCTTAAACATTTGGTATCCCATTTGAAAACTTTACTGGGTGGAAATGTTTCTGTCGAATTTGCTGATGATTGTATCGGAGCCCTGGCAACTGAAAAAGCAAATGCATTGAAACCCGGCCAGGTGCTCTTACTTGAAAATCTCCGGTTTTATAAAGAAGAAGAAAAAGGAGATAAAGCTTTCGCGGAAAAATTGAGTAAACTCGGTGATGTATATGTAAATGATGCTTTCGGTACTGCTCATCGCGCCCATGCGTCCACCGCAGTGATCGCGGATTTTTTTCCGAAAGAAAATAAAATGTTTGGTTTGCTGATGGAAAGAGAAGTGGAAAGTGCTGAACGCGTTTTGCATAATAGTGAGAAACCTTTTCTTGCGATTATCGGAGGCGCAAAAGTTTCTGATAAAATTCTCATCATTGAAAATCTCCTGAACAGAGCGACAGATATTATTATAGGCGGAGGAATGGCTTATACTTTTTATAAAGCACTTGGCGGTCAGATTGGAAATTCGCTGTGCGAAAACGATCGGCTCGATGCAGCCAGGGACCTGCTGAAAAAAGCGACTGAAAAAAATGTATGTATTCATCTTCCCGGAGATTCTATCATTGCTGATAAATTCGATGCGGAAGCGAATGTGTCGAGTTCACTCAGCAATATCATCCCTGATGGTTGGATGGGATTGGATATCGGCCAGATGGCATGTGAAAGTTTCACCAAAGTGATCAAAGACGCGAAAACGATTCTGTGGAACGGCCCTATGGGCGTATTTGAAATGGATAAATTTCAGCATGGAACAAAATGTGTGGCGCATGCGGTAGCGGAAGCTACAGAAGATGGCGCCTTTAGCCTGGTTGGTGGGGGAGACAGTGTTGCTGCCGTAAATAAATTCGACCTGGCGGATAAAGTGAGTTATGTTTCCACCGGAGGTGGCGCTTTACTGGAATATTTTGAAGGAAAAGAACTTCCCGGCATCGCGGCAGTGAAAAGATAGTTTATAGAAGTTTAAAAAGTTCAGGATGTTCAATAAGTTCAACAGCTTTGGGTCATCTTGAACCGCTTAGACCTCTTGAACTTCTGGAACCTTTGGAACGTTTGAAACTTCCTGAACTCCTGATATTCCCGAACTCCTCAAACTTTTATTACCTTTAGTTTATGTCCAAAATCGCTGAATCAGAACTCATTATTAACGCACGTGGCGCTATTTATCATCTCGATCTCCGCCCCGAAGAACTGGCTGATACGGTTATCCTGGTAGGAGATCCCGATCGCGTGAAGAAAGTAAGTAAGCATTTCGACGAAATCGAACATCAGCTCCAACACAGGGAATTCATCACGCATACAGGTAGAATCGGGAACAAAAGAATTTCTTGTGTTTCTACGGGAATTGGCCCCGATAATATAGATATTGCTATTAATGAGCTCGATGCGGTTGCAAATATTGATTTTGAAACAAGGGAAGTAAAAGCCAGTTTTAAAAAACTTCGGTTGGTTCGCTTTGGGACTTCCGGTGCTTTGCAGCCAGATATTTCGGTGGATAATTTCGTTGCTTCCTCCCACGGTCTTGGTCTTGATAACCTGCTCAACTACTACGCTTATGCGAAGTCGCCTGATCAGCAGGGCATGGTGAAAGCATTTATGGAACATACCGGGCTCAGCCATGAAATCAACCATCCTTATGCTTTCGGAGGTAGCGCTGAATTGTTACAAAAATTTGGGAGCGAATATCACAAAGGAATTACCGTAACATGTCCTGGTTTTTACGGACCCCAGGGACGTATTCTCCGGCTCGATCTCAAAGCTCCAGGGCTAATCAATAAACTTACAGATTTCTCTTACGGAAATCATAGGATAACTAATTTTGAAATGGAAACTTCAGCGATCTATGGGTTGGGTAAGTTATTGGGTCACGAATGTTTAAGTATTAATGTGATCGTGGCAAACCGTGTATTGAAAGCTTTTTCCAAAGACAGTGATGCGGCAGTTGAAAAAATGATCAAACATTCACTGGAAGCATTGGTATCAAATTAAAATTTCTCAGATGGCTTTAACCGGATTTATTCCCGATTTTTCTCTTTCTCCCCGCGTCGACCAGGTTGGTATTGAGGAAAGAGCTTCGAGGTTCACCAAACGCAGCATATAAAACGAAACCAAACTCAATGGTTTGAAGCTGGCGTTAAACATGATTGACCTTACAACACTTGAAGGAAAAGATACAGATGGAAAAGTAAAACAGCTATGTTATAAAGCCATGCACCTGCATGATGCATACGGTGATTTACCCACTGTTGCTGCTGTTTGCGTTTATCCATCGATGGTGCGTGTTGCAAAAAAAGCGCTTGAAGGATCCGGAATTAAAGTTGCTGCTGTGGCTACCGCATTTCCAAGTGGGCAAGCCCCCCGGGATGTAAAAATCCGTGATACGAAATATGCCATTGATGAAGGGGCGGATGAAATCGATATGGTGATCTCACGTGGTAAATTTCACCAGGGTGAATACAATTTTGTTTTTGATGAAATTGCAGCGATTAAAGAAGCTTGTGGTGTAGCCCGGCTTAAAGTGATTCTTGAAACCGGTGAGTTGGTAACTTATGATAAAGTGCGCAGGGCAAGTGATATCGCCATGTATGCAGGTGCTGATTTTATCAAAACATCAACTGGTAAAATTTCTCCCGCTGCAACCATGCCGGTAACCCTGGTAATGCTGGAAGCGATACGTGATTTTTATTACAAAACAGGTAAGAAGATCGCGATGAAACCCGCAGGTGGAATTTCCAAAGCGAAACTGGCCCTGCACTACCTGGTGATGTTGAATGAAGTTTTGGGTGAAGAATGGATGACAAACGAATGGTTCCGCTTCGGCGCGAGCAGCCTTGCCAATGATATCCTGATGCAGTTGATGAAACTGAAAACAGGTGTTTACCAAAGCCCGGATTATTTTGCGGTGGACTAGTAAAG
>JAEWDG010000065.1 GCA_023390215.1 Bacteroidota bacterium
GTGAAATAGTTGTGGCTGTATTTTCTGTTACAGGCACGAGCATGGTTTCAGGTATGGGGTTAGCGTAGTTAACTGCAGGAAATATGGTTTGATTATGCATTGCCAGCAAACTGATCGCAGCCTCTAGCGAACCCGCAGCGCCTAAAGTATGGCCGGTCAAACATTTTGTTGAATTAAACGGAGGAACACGTTCAAAGATATTTTTCATGGCAACCGATTCTACCAGGTCATTATTTTCCGTTGCCGTACCATGTGCATTTATATAATCGATTTTTTCTGCAGGAAGTTCCGCTCTTTTCAATGCTCTTTCCATCGCAAGTTTAGGTCCTCTTCCATCCGGTGAAAGCGATGACGCGTGAAAGGAATCATTTGTATTCGCATAACCCGACAAATAACCGTAGATCTTTTTATCACGCGCATCTTTTTCCCACTCAAGCACCAGGTAAGCGCCGGCTTCACCAAGGTTCAGACCGCACCGTTCTGCATCAAATGGTCTGCAGGGTTCGGCAGAGAGAATATGCAGCGCGTTAAATCCATTGATGGTAAGTTTCGCGAGGCTGTCTGATCCGCCAACTATCGCCCGCCTTGCAATTCCTGCTTTCATCAGCCTTGCTCCGAACATTATCGAATTTGCAGATGAAGAACAGGCAGTGTTGATCGTATTTATTATTCCTTTGGCAGCAAAATATTTTTGAAAAAAAATACCTGTGGCTGCGTAGCTATAGGACGAGATATAAGGTGAAGGAGGATTTTCAGGTTTCGATTCTGCATACATTTCATCCGTTAAACACATGCCACCCACGGTGTTGGCATTGATGATGGCTGTATCCCGCCCGCTTATCAGCTCATTATCAAGAGAGGCCATGGATGTTGCTTCCAGAAATGCTTTCATGGCGATAAGGGTTGTCCGCGTAATACCCATTTCTTTCAACTTCAGGCATTCCTTAATGTCTTCATTAGCCATTTTAATTTCACCCACAGGTCTGATCTCAGCATAACGGGTTTGAAAGTTTTCAAGCCGGCCAATGCCTGATCTTCCCTGGTTTAGTGAAACCAGATGTTCATGCACATCGTTACCGATAGCGCTGAACATTCCTATGCCTGTAACAGCGATACGGTTCAATAGAAATTATTTTGTTCTGTTCTTTTCGATGTAATCGACCATTGTATTAATGTCGACAAGGATCTTTCTTCCCTGTTTAGGATCTTCGATGGTGATTCCATACTCGCGGTTGAGTAAAACGATCAATTCGATCGAATCAATGGAATCCAGCCCCAGGCCATCACCAAACAAAGGCTGATCATCTTTTATATCTTCTGCTTTTACAGATGTAAGATTTAAAAACTTTATAATCTGTTCTTTAAGTTGTTGTTTTAGTTCAGCGGTCTCCATATTAAATTAAACGAGGTTTTTCTTTTTCAAACCTGCAAAAGAAATGAGTTGTAACAGAATTGTAATAGCCCATAAAGGTAACAGATTTAGCATAATGTCTTTCATCTTACCGTCTTCGAGAAATACATTGTAGAATCCTTCGAGGGCCCAGTGCAGGGGAGAAATTTTTATTAGGTTTTCGAAAGATGCGGGCATTGCAAAACTGGGAACCAGTAATCCGCCTAAAGCTGCCAGTAACACTATGGAAACGGCACCTATGCCATTTGCCTGTTCCTGCGTTTGCGCGTACACACCTATGCAAATGGCATAGCTTACTGCGCAAACTCCGCAGCTAAGTGTCACCAGAAATAAACCTAACAGGTCGGCAGGCAATCGCAACGCGGGTAAACCCAATTTTGGAAACAGGCAGATACCGATGAAGAAAATCAGGAAAGCCTGTAAGAGGGTAACCAGTAAATACGTAAGTTGTTTAGAGATGAGCGCGATGCTGTAATTGGTAGGCAGGGTTTTCAGTCGAAGAAAACTACCGCTGTTTTTTTCTCTTACTACACTGCTGCCCAGAGAAATGACAACAAAGAACATTGCAAAAATGGTCCACGCAGGAATATTATGTTGTGTGGCATTGGGTATCGAAGCCCTTCCTGATTTATTAACCGGTATCTCCTCAATCCTGCTTTTATTTTTTAATATTTCCTGGTCAACACTGTCGGGAAGAGGCGTGTTATTTATACCATAATACAGGCTCTGTAATACGGCACGGGTCTGAACCATTTGCAACGCTGCCTGCAGGGCACCCTGAATAGATTGCCTGAATGCAGCCTGCATCACTGGATTGTAAAGCATTTTCACAGGAGGCAGGCTATCGGTTTTTTTTGTGCTGTCTGAAGCATCGAGCCCAAAATCCCGGATAGCGGAAGCCGCTGTAGCATCTGCTTTTGATTTTAACTTAGTTGAAAAGTCGGCAGGAATTTCTATTGTTACAAGCGCATCATTTTTATCCATCAATGCATGCAGGGCGGCATCATTTATATTTTTTTCCGCTTTAGTAATGCGAAACATACCGGCTTTTTCAATTCCCTGTTCAAATTCTTTTGCCTGCACTCCGGTATCGCGGTTACAGATGAGCAGGTTGATCCTGTTATTGTTTACGAGTTCAAAAGTGCTGTTCTGCGTAGCGGTGATCACAATTGCAAGAATTACCGGCATCGCAAACATGAAGATCAATCCCACCCGGTCGCGGGTGAGAATGGTTATGTCTTTCCATATCGTTGCCCTTAGTTTATACATCAGGCATCGCGGAATTTTTTTCCTGTAAGCTGAAGAAATAAACCTTCCAGGTCTTCATGCTGATGTATTTTCAGCAGGTTATGGAGATGATCGTGCGCAATAATCCTTCCTTCATCAAACAAAGCGATGTCATCACAAATCTCTTCTGCTTCGCTAAGCTGATGTGAAGTATAGATCAACGTAGTTCCGTTCAATTTAAGCTGTTCGAGATAAGCAATAAGCGCCTGGCGGCTATGAATGTCTACACCGACTGTAGGCTCGTCCAGAAACAGGATCTTCGGCTGGTGCATCACGCCGATGGCAAGGTTTACCCTGCGTTTCATTCCTCCCGAGAAATACTTAAGCTGCCTGTGCATAACATCGCTCAGCCCAAGAATACCGAGCAGATCGATCGCCCTTGATTTCGAAGTTTGTTTATCCAATCCTGCCCAGGCTCCAAAAAACATCAGGTTTTCAAATGCGTTCAATTCCATGTATAACGAGAAATCCTGTGGAACGAAACCAAAATACTCCCGGATTTTTTTTGGCTGGCTCTTTAGTTCCTGTCCGAGCATTTTTATCGAGCCCGTTCTGTATTTCAACAAACCCGTCATACAATGTATCAGCGTCGTCTTACCGGCGCCGTTAGGACCAAAGATGCCAAAGCTGCTTCCTTCCCTGATGTTAAGGTCAAGGCCTGAGAATACGGGAGAAGCCTGGCCGGGATAAGAAAACTGGAGATTGCTGATGGCAATTGCATTCATTATTGCCAGTGTATTTTTTTTAGCTGCTGAAATGCCTGTTTTTCAATTGCCGCGATTTCAATAAGCATATCACCCATTACATCATAATCGGCCTGTGATCCGATGCGGCCTTTATAGATTCCTGCAGCCTGAACAGCAGCATTGCGCCACAGATCACCCGCTTTGGTAAAGGACTGGGATATGTCAATCAATTTTTCATCCGGATGGAATTGATGTGCCTGTTGTAAGAACGCGCCATATATATAACGGAATCCGCCACCGCCCGTGCCGATCTCTTCCTGCATCCGCACAAGCTGTGCGAGGTATAAGCCTGCGGTTTTGGGACCGAGTTTATCTTTCCATTTCTTGATCTTTTTCCCGATCGTTGCGATACCTGCCACACCGCCAATACCTCCGGGTATGTGCAGCATATGATTGATATTTCTCCGTACACCTTTTTTGATCGCGTTTCGCATAACCTCATCCGTTATTTGCCTTGGCTCGGTGGGGTAGTACAATTGCCCCTTCGGAGCAAGCGGACCTTTTGCGAACCGAACACGTTCAAGTTCGTAGTCTGTAAGTGTGGTGATGGTCTCCATCACAGGGTCACTTATGAGGTAATGATCCGCATCTTTACCAAACACGATCAGATTGTGCGCGTTGAAATGGAAACGGTATTCTTTTGGAAAATAACTGAGGTAATAAACACCTACCTGGCAACCAACCGGTTGTCCCTCAGCTAAACAGGAATCGAGATATGCTTTCGCCTTTTCTTTCGATGAAAACTTTTTACGAACCACCGGAACACCTAAAGAATCACAGGTGCGTTTAAAAATAAGACCGGGCATGGTACGAAATGCGATCGCAGGTCCCTTATTGACCTTTAAAAATGGAATATGCACGAAGAACAACCCCGAACCGATTCCGAAAGCGAGGGGTTCAGTAATATTATGTATTCCAACACCGCGAAGCAGGTTAGTAGTTACCCCATTTTCGCAATGCGCAGCCTGAAGATGTGTAAATTCATTTTTCATTGATCTTCATCTGTTTTAATGCTTCCACAGATATATTAAATGCTTCTGCATATTTTTTAAGTTTGCGTTCGGGTAATTTTTTAAATACACCGGGCTTCAGGTGGCGTTTGATGGTCCATTTCCAAAATCCTGTGTATCCCGCCAGGATCGTGAGGTCCATCAGCCTCAGTTCCATAAAATATAAGATCGGACTCGCCTGACCGGCCAGCACTTTTTCTTTTGCCGCCCGGATTCGTTGATCGATATCTTCCCAGGCAAGGTCAAGTGCAGTTGATTTTACGTCCCAGCCTGTGCTTAGTTCGGTTGAATATTTACCCTGCTGATCAGTAGCATACACTACCTCACGGGTGAGTTTATTCAGTGCACCGTTATCCTGCGGGATCTCATCTTTTTTCATGTTCGGTCCTTTGCTGAAAGTTAAGCAATCCTTCCAACTACGCTTCCATAACGGTAAGCAAACCGTACATATAAGAGAATCGTGAACTTTCCGGAACCAGTAACAAAATTTTATCTCCGGCTTTCAGCTTGCCGCTGTGAAATAATTCATCCACCATAAAATATACCGAAGCAGCCCCCACGTTTCCAACCCTGGGAAGGTTTACAAACCATTTATCGTAATCAATGGCGGTTCCGTTTGCGATCAGTTGCTGGTAGATCTTATCGCGGAAAAATTCGCTCGACATATGCGGAAGAAAATAATCCACTTCTGAACTTTTTACATTGTGTTTATTCAGCGCTGCCGAAAG